>JADGHD010000001.1 GCA_019689615.1 Frankia sp.
GCGCACCCCCGCCCAGCGCGCCACCCGCCGCCGGCCAGGACGCCGAGCCCGGGAATGCCGAGGGCCGGGGCGGCGAGAGCGGGGACGCCGGGGGCCAGGGCGGCGAGAGCGCGTGGGCCGATGGCGGCGCTGTCGACGCCGAGGCGCGGGACGGCGCTGGCCCGGCCGGGCCGATCGCGGGCGGCTGGCCGTGGGCGCTGGCTGCCGGGGCGACGATGTGTACCGGCTGCCCGCTGTGCCGGCTGCTGGCCACCGTGGTCGGCAACCGGCCCGAGGTGATGTACCACCTGATGGCGGCGCTCAGCGAGCTCGCCGCCGCCGTCCGGGCCGCGTGGGCGCCGCCGGGCGGACCAGACGGCTGGGGGAGTGGCACCGGCGGCGGCCAGGCCGGCGACGATGATGCCGGCGGGGCGGCCGGCGCGGACAACGGCGGGCACGTCCCGCCCAGCAGGCCAGGCGGGCGCCGGTCCCGGCCGCCCCGCCAGCGGGTGCAGAGGATCGACATCCAGTGAACGCCAGCACGACCCCCGACCCGGGTGACCTCGCGATCGGCGTCGACATCGGCGGGACGAAGGTCGCCGCCGGCGTGGTCGACGGCCAGGGCCGCATCCTCGGCTCGGTCCGCCGCCCAACCCCCGGCCACGAGCCGACGCTGGTCGCGGACACCATCGCCGAGGTGGTCGCCGACCTCAGGCAGCGCTTCCCGGTCGGGTCGGCCCCGATCGGCATCGGCGCCGCCGGCTGGCTCGACCGCGACGGCGCCCGGGTGATGTTCGCCCCGAACCTGGCCGGCTGGCGGGACGAGCCCCTGCGCGAGATCATCAGCGAACGCCTCGGCCAGCCCGTCGTCGTCGACAACGACGCGAACACGATGGCCCTGGCCGAGTACCAGTTCGGCGCCGGCCGCGGCTGCGCCCAGCTGGTCTGCGTCACGGTCGGCACCGGCATTGGCAGCGGCCTGGTGCTGAACGGCAAGGTTTACCACGGCGCCTTCGGTGTGGGCGCCGAGTTCGGCCACATGCAGGTCGTGCCGGCCGGTATCCCGTGCGGCTGCGGCAGCCAGGGCTGCTGGGAGCAGTACGCCAGCGGGCGCGCCCTGGTCCGCGCCGCCCGCGAGATGGCCACGTCTTCCCCGGAGGCCGGCCGGCGACTGCTGCAACTGGCCGGCGGCGACCCGTCCCAGCTCACCGGCCCGCACGTGACCACCGCCGCCCGCGAGGGCGACCCGGCCGCGGTGAAGTGCTTCGAGGAGGTCGGCCACTGGCTCGGCCAGGGCCTGGCCAGCCTCGCCGCCATCCTCGACCCGGCCAGCATCGTCATCGGCGGCGGCGTCTCGGAGGCCGGTGAGCTGCTGCTCGGCCCGGCCCGCGCCCAGTTCCGCGCCGCCATCCCCGGCCGCGGCCACCGCCCGGAGGCCGAGATCGTCCTCGCGGAACTCGGCCCCGACGCGGGTTTCGTCGGCGCCGCCATCCTCGCCCGCGCCACCTCCTAGCCGTCGGCTCCGCCCAGCCACCGGTCCACCACCGCCCGGTCCACCCGCTGCCCGCCCCGGTCCGCTCGGCCGGTCCCGGCGCCCGGCCACGGGTCCGGGGACACGACCGAACCACCCTGATCCACGAGACGCGGCATGGTGGCTCTGCCACCGGCGGCTGCGCGCCACCGGCCGCGCCGACCGGCAGGCCGCGGAGCTCGTGTGCCGCGTGTTACCGGAGTGGGCCGCGGGTCAGCTCGTGGCGAGGCGGGATCTGGTCCAGGCGCCGATCTGCTCGTAGGCGGTCGTGGCGGCCGGGAACGCGAAGTTCAGGAAGCCGTGGGGTTGGCCGGGGTAGCAGATCTCGGTGGTGTCGACGCCTTCGGCGCGCAGGCGGGTCGCGTAGGCGCGGCCCTCGTCGCGGAGGAAGTCGCAGCCGCCGAGGACGACCAGGGCGGGAGGCAGGCCGGCGAGGGCCGGCGCGCGCAGGGGTGCGATGAACGGGTCGGCGTCCGCGTCGGGGCGGCCGGCGGTGTACGAGGACCAGAAGAACCTGCGGTCGACGTCGCTGACGACGATGCCGCGGAACTCCTGCCGGGACGGGTGGGTGGAGGACTCGCCGTCCAGGACCGGGTAGAGCAGGACCTGGCCGGCGAGGGGGACCTCGGTCCCGCCGCGCAGGCGCAGGGCGGCCGCGGCGGCCAGGTTGCCGCCGGCGCTCTCGCCGGCCACCACCACCTGGGTGGGGCGGACGCCGAAGCGGGCGGTGTTGGCCAGGGCCCAGCGGGTGACCGCTTCGCAGTCGTCGAGGCCGGCCGGGTAGGGGTGCTCCGGGGCCAGGCGGTATTCGACGGACACCACCGCGGCGCCGGTCGCGTGCGCCAGCTCGCGGGCGACGTTGTCCATCACGCCGATGCTGCCGATGCACCAGCCGCCGCCGTGGAAGTAGACGACCAGGCCGGTCGGGGCGGTGTCGCCGACGTAGACGCGGACCGGCACGCCGTCGACGGTCTCGTCGGTGACCGACGCGATCTCGCGGGTGGGCGGGCCACCCTGCGGGCCGCGGGCCAGCGGGAGCAGCTCCGGTGACTCGGCGATCGCCGGCAGCGGGTTCTCCTCCAGCCACTTCGCCACCCACGGGTCGAGGACACCCTCGTCGACCGTCATGGGACGCACCCCTTCCCCCAGCCACGGCCCCGAGCGAAGGCGAACGTAATACCGACCACACCCCGGATGCCAGAGTTGCGGCGTCCTGCCCGAAGCGGCCGGGGCGGGCCGCGCTCGCCGCGCGGCAGCGGCGATGAACCGGCGCCGCGCGGCCGAACGCGGTCTACAGGTGGGCGATGCGCGGGGCTCTCCCGAGGCGGCGGATGTGGGCGCCGGCCTCGCGGGTGAGCTCCCGGGTGTTGCCGAACAGCCCGTCGAGGACCAGTGCCCGGCGGATGTGGCGGTGCAGCGCGTGCTCGGCGGTGAAGCCGATGCCACCGAGCACCTGCTGGCAGTGCCGGGCGGCGTCGAGCGCCGCCTGGCCGGCCGCTGCCTTGCCGAGCAGGCTGGCCAGCTCGTCCTCGGCGGCGGCCAGCGCCGCCTCGGCGCCCTCGAGCGCGACGAAGGTCTCCGCCAGGCGGTGGCGGACCGCCTGGAAGCCGGCGATCGGGCGGCCGAACTGGACCCGGTCCAACGCGTGGGTGCGGGCCAGGGCGAGCATCGCCCGGCCGGTGCCGACCAGCCACCAGCCGAGGGCGCGCCGGCCGGCCGCCAGCGCCGCCGGGTCGGTCACCACGGCGGCGGCCTCGGCGTCGTCGCCGGCCCCAAGCACCCGCAGCGGCAGCGTGCCGTCGAGCAGCCCGCCCTCGTCCGGCGCGCTGCCGGCGTCCTTGCGTTCCCAGACGACGACCCGCCCGCCCGCGTACGGCAGTGCCACCGTGCCGCCGAGCGGCTGGCCGGTGGCGGCGAGCACGACGTCGTTGAGCACCGGGGCGTGCGCGCCGGTCTCCCCGAGCAGCGAGAAGACCAGCCGGACCGCGACGGCCGGCTCCTCGGCGAGCAGGTCGGCCCAGCCCAGGTCGCCGAGCGCCGCGTCCAGCGCGGTGCCGGCCGCCGTCTCGGTCATCGTGCCGCGCAGCGCCTCGGCGAGAAGACTCTGTTCCTCCGCGTCCACTGCCACTACTCCTTGCCGAGGTCCAACATGCGGCGGGCGACGATGTTGCGCTGGATCTCGGCCGTGCCGCCGTAGATCGTCGCTGCCCGCGAGTACAGGTACTCGGTGCGCCAGTGCGCGTCGGTGAGCTCGATCGTGCCGGGCAGGACCTCGCGCGCCGTGTCGAACAGCTTCTGGTCCGCGGTCGAGAGCAGGATCTTGTCGACCGACGTCTCCGGGCCGAGGTGCGCGCCCGCGGCCAGCCGGCGCTGGGTGTCCCGGGACCGGCAGCGGACCGTGTGCAGCGCGAGGTAGGCGGCGCCGATCGCGGCGTCCGTCGCGGCCTCGGGCTCGGTCTCCTGCTTCGCCGCCTCCGCCAGCAGCATGTCCAGGCGGGTGAACAGGTAGGTGATCCGGTGCCAGAAGCAGGTGGAGCGCTCGTAGGGGAGCAGGTCCATGGCCAGGCGCCAGCCGTCGCCCTCGTTGCCGAGCATCCGGTCGGCCGGGATCACCACGTCGTCGAAGAACACCTCGCAGAACTCGTCGATGCCGTGCATCGTGCGCAGCGGCCGGACGGTGATCCCGGGGGAGTCCATGTCGACGAAGAACGCGGTGATGCCGGCGTGGCCGGGGGCGGTCCGGGTGAGCAGCACGCAGCGCTGGGCGTACTGGGCGAGGCTGGTCCACACCTTCTGGCCGTTGACCACCCACGAGCCGTCATCGCGCCTGGTGGCCCTGGTGCTCAGGGAGGCCAGGTCGGAGCCCGAGCCGGGCTCGGAGAAGCCCTGGCACCACTGCTCCCGCCCGGACAGCAGCAATGGCAGCATCTCGGCGGCCAGCTCCGGGCGGGCGTAGGAGACCATCGTCGGGGCGAGAACCTCGACGATCGAGAAGTTGGTGCCGTCGGTCAGGTCGCGTTCGGCGATCTCCTCGTTGAGCACGGCGCGCAGCACGTCCGGGCCGCCGAGGCCGCCGGCCGCGACCGGCCAGCCGTAGCGCATCCATCCGGCGTCGAACAGGGCCCGGCGGACCTTGCCGAGCTGGGCGACCTCGGCCTCCAGCGAGTGCTCGGCCGGCTTGGCCAGCTCGGCGGCGTGCTCGTCGAGCCAGCGCTGCACGGCCGCGCGGTAGTCCTCGACGCTGACCGTCTCCGCGTCGACCGGCGGGGTGAAGCCGGCCGGTACCAGGTCTGTCGCCGTCATCCGTTCAGCCGCTCGATGACGTGCGGGATGCCGTGGTCGTGCACGCCGCTGCGGCGGATGAACGTCATCGACCGCGTCCGCAGCTTCCAGCCCTCGTCGGTGCGGCGGTAGGTGTCGTTGTAGTAGCCGATCCGCATGTCGTGGTTGGAGTGCTCGATGAAGCACAGCGGCTGGGTGCCGCTGGCGTTGATGCCGTCGTCGGCGAAGTCGATGACCGGGGTGCCGGTGAGGAACAGGCCCTTGGGCGCGGCGTCGACCAGCGTCGGGAAGTCCTTCAGGACGAAGGTGTCACCGAAGGCGGAGTAGGTGCCGTCAGGGGTGAAGACCTTGAGCAGGCCGTCGATATCGCCCTTGGTGATGCAGACGGCGTAACGGGCCAGCATCTGCTGGATCTCGACCAGGTCCTCGATCCGGTTCGGCTTGGCTGTGCTCACTCGTCTCCTGCCTCGGTGTCGGTTGTCGCGTCGGTCTCGGAAGGTCGCGCGGGTGCCGGTAACCGCGTCGGGGTCGGTGGTCGGGTCAGTAGTTGAACTGCTTGCCGCCCTTCATCACGAACGGGACGCGGGAGAGGACCCGGATGTCCTCGAGCGGGTTCCCCCGGACCCCGATGACGTCGGCCAGCAGGCCAGGGGCCAGCCGGCCGCGGTCAGTGACGTCGATCAGGTCGGCGCCGACGATGGTGGCGGCCTGGATGGCCTGTAGCGGGGTCATGCCGCGCTCGACCATCGTGATGATCTCGAGGCCGTTCTTGCCGTGGGGGATCGCCGGCGCGTCGCTGCCGATGGCGATCCTGACGCCGGCCTCGATCGCCCTGCGGATGGACTGCCTGGCGATCGGGAAGTCGTGCGCCGCCTTGGCCTGGATCTTCGGGTCGGCGGAGGAGAGCGTCACCATGCCGTCGATCAGCGCCTGGGTGGCGACGAGCCAGGTGCCCCGCTCGACCAGCAGGTTGATCGTGTCATCGTCGATCATGAAACCGTGCTCGATGCAGTCGACGCCGCCCAGCACCATGTGCGTCACCGCGGACGAGCCGTGGGTGTGCGCGGCGACCCGCAGGCCGCGCCGGTGGGCCTCGTCGGTGATCGCGCGCACCTCCTCGTCGGAGTAGTGCTGCGCGCCGGACGGGCCGGTGTGCGACATCGTGCCGCCGGAGCCGCACATCTTGATGACCTGCGCGCCGTGCTTGATCTGGTGGCGCACCGCGTAGCGGACCTCGTCGACGCCGTTGGCCAGGCCCTCCTCGACGGTGAGCTGCAGGGTGTGCGGGGCGAACGCGCCGAACATCGTCGGGTCGAGATGGCCGCCGTGCGGGGTGATGGCGTGCCCGGCCGGGACGATCCGCGGGCCGTCGATCCAGCCGGCGTCGATCGCCTTCATCAGCGCGACGTCGAGCAGGTAGCCGCCGGTCCTGCAGAACAGGCCGAGGTTGCGCACGGTCGTGAAGCCGGCCCGCAGGGTGCGGCGGGCGTTCTGGGTGGCGCGCATCATCCGCAGCGGCGGGTCGTCGCGCATCAGCCCGGTCGCTGCCGACTCGCCCGGGCCGCCCATGAGGAGGTTGACCTCCATGTCCATCAGCCCGGGCAGCAGGATCAGGTCGCCCAGGTCGAGGACCTCGCCCTCGGGCCTGCCGCCGACCTCGACGATGTGCTCGCCCTCGATCTTCAGGACGCCAGGGCGGAGCTCGCCGGTGTCGACGTCGAGCAGGCCGGCGGCCTTGAGGGTCAGCATCCCGCGTCCTCCTGGTCAGCGGTGACCAAAGTGGTCACCGTCCACTTTCCAGCGCCACCGCCGGCACGGTCCAGCGACCTCAGCTGGCGGAGAATGGCGTTCTCGCAGTTGAGTGGAAGATTTTCATGGACCGCCTGCCAGGTCAAACGCCCGGGCGGCGAGTGCGGCCGCCCGGCGCGCCACGGCCGGCGGCCCCGGCGGGATAGTTCGTCGCCGGCTCGCCGCGGACGGTGGCGGGCTGGTCGCCGCTGTCTGCCCGCCAGGTGGCGGGCCGTGCCGGGGCTGGTCGCGGTGGTTCCGCCGACCCGGCCGGTCAGCAGATGTGGCGGGCCGGAACCGGCCGGGCCGGCCTGTCCGGCCCGCTGCGGTGGGATTTGATTCTCGCAGGGTGAGAAGCTAGTTTCCCTCACGGGGAAGGCGTGGACCGGCCGTGCCCGCCCTGGCGGCGCTGCTGGCCGCCGCCCCGCCTGCAGCCGGGACCGGAGGGACGCCATGCTCCGAGACGACATGATCATGATCAGCGTCGACGATCACATCATCGAGCCGCCCGACATGTTCGTTGGCCGGCTGCCCGCGAAGTACCAGGCGGACGCGCCCCAGCTGGTCCACCGCGAGGACGGCTCGGACGTCTGGGTGTTCCGCGACATCGTCATCCCCAACTCCGCGCTGAACGCGATCGCCGGCCGGCCCAAGGAGGAGTACGGCCTGGAGCCGCAGGGCCTCGACGAGATCCGGCCGGGCTGTTACGACGTCCACGAGCGGATCAAGGACATGAACGCCTGCGGCCTGCTGGCGTCGATGAACTTCCCGTCGTTCCCCGGGTTCGCCGGCAGGCTGTTCGTCACCGACGACGTCGACTTCTCCCTGGCGCTGGTGCGGGCCTACAACGACTGGCACATCGACGAGTGGTGCGGCGCCTACCCGGGCCGGTTCATCCCGATGGCGACCCCGGTGATCTGGGACGCCGAGCTGTGCGCGGCCGAGGTCCGCCGCGTGGCCGAGAAGGGCTGCCACTCGCTGACCTTCAGCGAGAACCCGGCCGGGATGGGCTTCCCGAGCTTCCACGACGAGTACTGGAACCCGCTGTGGAAGGCGCTGTGCGACACCGGCACGGTGCTGTCGGTGCACATCGGCTCGTCCGGGCGGATCGCGGTGCCCTCGGTGGACTCGCCGCCCGACGTCATGATCACTCTCCAGCCGATGAACATCGTCTCGGCCGCCGCGGACCTGCTCTGGTCGCGGGTGCTCAAGGACTTCCCGGACATGAAGATCGCGCTGTCCGAGGGCGGCACGGGCTGGATCCCGTACTTCCTCGAGCGCGTCGACCGGACGTTCGAGACGCACGCGACCTGGACCCTGCAGGACTTCGGCGGGAAGCTGCCGTCGGAGGTGTTCCGCGAGCACTTCCTCACCTGCTTCATCACCGACTCGCTCGGCATCGGCCTGCGGCACGAGATCGGCGTCGACAACATCACCTGGGAGTGCGACTACCCGCACAGCGACTCGCTGTGGCCGGACGCGCCGGAGCACCTCGACGCGGCGATGAAGAAGTGGAACGTGCCGGACGACGAGATCAACAAGATCACGTACGAGAACGCCATGCGCTGGTTCTCGTTCGACCCGTTCAGGCACATCCCGCGGGAGCAGGCCACGGTGGGCGCGCTGCGGGCGGCCGCCGCCGGCCATGACGTGAGCGTCAAGCCGCGAAGCAGGCAGATCGTCGAGCCAGCCGTCAAGCTGGAGCAGTTCCGGATGCGGGCCCGCGCCGCGCTCAGCGGGGCTACCCCCAGCCGGTGACCCTGGCTGGCGTCCTCGGCCGGCCTGGCCGGGCCGGCCAGCCCGCCGCCCGCGCCAGCGCCGGCCCGCTCGTCCCCGTCTGGAGTGCGCCATGAGCGACCTGGTCCTCACCGAACGGGCGGGCGCGGTGCTCGTCGCGACCATGAACCGGCCGCAGCGGCGCAACGCGCTGAGCCCGTCGATGATGGCCGCTCTCACCGAGGTGCTCAAGGGTGCCGAGGCCGACCCCGAGGTGCGGGCCGTGGTGCTGGCCGGCGCCGGCCCGGTGTTCTGCGCCGGGCTGGACCTCAGGGAGTTCGCCGCCGGGGCCGACTTCCGTGGGCTGCGCTGGTTCTACCGGGAGAGCATCGCCACCCCGGTGGTCGCCGCCGTGCAGGGCGCGGCGCTGGGTGGCGGCTTCGAGCTGGTGCTCGCCTGCGACGTCGTGGTCGCCGCGGAGGGGACCAGGCTTGGCATCCCCGAGGTCACCCGGGGGCTGTTCGCCGCCGGCGGGGGCACGACCCTGTCCTGGCGGATCCCGATGGTCTACGCCCTGGAGATGGGACTGACCGGCGAACCGGTCACCGCCGAGCGGGCGGCGGCCATGGGGCTGGTCAACCGGGTGCTGCCGGCCGATCAGGTGTTCGACGAGGCCATGCGCCTCGCGCAGCGCATCGCTGGGAATGGACCGCTTGGCGTCGCCGTCACCAAGAAGATGATGCGGGAACGGCGCTGGGCCGACCCGGCGGAGATCGACGCGGTGTTCGAGAGCGAGGACGCCAAGGAGGGCGCCCGGGCGTTCGCCGAGCGCCGCCCGCCGGTATGGAAGGGACGGTGACCCGGTGAGCACCAGCACGGCCACCACGGCAGGCACGACGGACACGGGCAGGGCGGCGGACGCGGCGCCGCGGCGGTACGACCACTGGATCGCCGGCCGGTGGCAGCCGCCGGCCGAGGGCTCCTATCTCCCCACCACCAACCCGGCGACCCGCGAGCCCGGCGACGAGGTGGCCGCCGGCAGCGCGGCCGACGTGGCGGCCGCCGTCGCCGCGGCCGCGGCCGCCTGGCCCGGCTGGGCAGCCCGGCCGGCCGCCGAGCGCTCCGACGTGCTGCACGCCGTCGCCGACGTGCTGGCCGCGCACATCGACGAGCTGACCGAGCTGGAGCTGGCCGCGACCGGCAAGGTCCCGGCCCAGCTCAAGGTCGAGATCGACATGTCGGTCGCGTACTTCCGGTACTACGCCGGGGTGCTGCGGGCCACGCACGGCCGGACCATCGACCTCGGCGCCGGGGTGCACGCCTACACCAGGCTGGAGCCCTACGGCGTGATCGGCGTGATCACCCCGTGGAACCTGCCGCTCAACCAGGCCGCCCGCTCGCTCGCCCCGGCGCTGGCCGCCGGCAACGCGGTGGTCGCCAAGCCGAGCGAGTTCACCTCCACCTCGACGCTGCACCTGGCCCGCCTCGCCAGCGCGGCCGGGCTGCCGGACGGCCTGCTCAACGTGGTCACCGGCACCGGCCCGGCGGTGGGCACCCCGATCGCCGCGCACCCGAAGGTGCGCCGGGTGATGTTCACCGGCTCGGTGGCCACCGGCCGCCACCTCGCCCGGCTGGCCGGTGAGCGGCTGATCCCGGTGACCATGGAGCTGGGCGGCAAGTCGCCGATCGTCGTGTTCGCCGACGCCGACCTCGACCGGGCCGCGGCCGCCGCGGCCACCGCCGTCGCGTTCAACGCCGGCCAGGTCTGCTCGGCCACCACCCGGCTGCTGGTCGAGGACAGCGCGCACGACGAGGTCGTGGCCAGGGTCGTCGAGCGGCTGGAGGCGCTGCGGCCCGGGGTTGACTTCGGGCCGATCATCACCGAGGCGCAGTTCGACAAGGTGCTCGCCATGCTCGCCGACGCCGAGCGGGCGGGGCTGCGGCCGGTCAGCGGCGGCTCGGCGTACCCCGACGGCCCAGCCGCCGCGGGCCGCTACATCCGCCCGACGCTGTACGCCGACGTTGCGCCGGACCAGCCGCTGGCCCGCCAGGAGGTGTTCGGCCCGGTGCTGGTCACCCGGCGGTTCACCGGCGAGGACGGGGCGGTCGCCGCCGCGAACGACACCGACTACGGCCTGGCCGCCAGCGTCTGGAGCGGCGACGCCGCCCGCGGGCTGCGGGTGGCCGAGCGGATCGACGCCGGCCAGGTCGCCGTCAACGGCGGGCCGCTGACCGTCGAGACGCCGTTCGGCGGCTACAAGGACAGCGGCTTCGGCCGGGAGAAGGGCCTCGAGGCCCTGCACGAGTACGCCCAGGTCAAGACCATCAGCCTGGCGCTGGGCTGACCGGCGCCCCAGCCGGGCCGCTGCGAAGGGGGTGGGTGGTCTCGACGGGCTGACGACACGCGAGACGAAGGAGCCAACACGTGGAGGACGAGGCGCTGCGTTCCGCCTACGCGCTGCGCCGGGCGATGCTCGGCGACGCGTACGTCGACAGCCAGACCACCGAGGCCGACCCGGTCGCCCGCGAGTTCCAGGACCACATCACCCGGCAGGCCTGGGGGGTGTGGACCAGGGGCGGCGCCCTGTCCAACCGGGACCGCAGCCTGCTGGTGCTCGCGATGACGGCGGCGCTGGGCCGGATGGAGGAGTTCCGGCTGCACGCTGGCGCCCAGCCCCGCACCGGCGTCACCGACGCCGAGATCGACGAGCTGCTCTTCCAGGTCGCCGCCTACTGCGGCGCCCCGGCCGCGATCGCCGCCCGGCGGGCGGTCCGTGAGGTGCGGGCCGCCCGCTGGACCGAACAGGCCGCGGCGGCCGCCGGCAGCGCGCCGGCACCGGCCACGGCACCGGCCAACGGCACGGAGGCCTGACCGTGCCGGACACCCCCACCAGCCAGCCGGCCCAGCCGACCGTCGGGTTCGTTGGCCTGGGCAACATGGGCGCGGCCCTCGCCGAGAACCTGGTGAAGGCCGGGTTCGAGGTGCTCACCTACGACGTCGCCGGCCCCGGCCGCTCGCCGGCCGGCGCGCGGTTCGCCAGCGGCGTCGCGCAGCTCGCCGCCGGCGCCGACGTCGCCGTGTTCAGCCTGCCGGACGGCACGGTCAGCGAGAAGGTCGCCGCCGAGGTCGCCGCCGCGCCCGGCCGGCGGGTCAGCCACGTCGTCGACACCTCCACGGTCGGCGTGACGGCCGCGCGCCGGATCGCCGAGCTGGTGGCCGGCGCCGGCGTCGGCTACGTCGACGCCCCGGTGTCCGGCGGCGTCTCCGGGGCCAGGGCCCGGACGCTGTCGGTCATGTACGCCGGCACGGACGACGACGTGGCCGCGGTGCTGCCGGTGCTCGCCGGCCTGTCCGACCGTATCCGCCGGGTCGGCGACCGGCCGGGCCTCGGCCAGGCGCTCAAGCTGGCGAACAACTTCCTGTCCGCCACGGCGCTGGCCGCCACCAGCGAGGCGGTCGCCTTCGGCGTGGCCGCCGGGCTGGACATGGCGACGATGATCGAGGTGCTCAACGCCTCCAGCGGCCGCAACGGCGCCACCGACGACAAGTTCCCGAACGAGGTCCTCACCGGCCGCTACCGCTCCGGCTTCGCCAACACCCTGATGGCCAAGGACCTGCGGCTCTACCTCGCGGAGGTCCGGGACATCGCCACCTCGGACGCGGTCGGCACCGTGACCGCCGACATCTGGCAGCGCTTCGCCGCGGCCGAGCCGGGCGTCGACTTCACCCGCATCTACCCGTTCGTCGAGGGCGGCGCCTGAGCAGCGGCGCCGACCGGGGCGTGGGTGCCCGGGCGGCGTGGTGCCGTGTGGTCGTCGCCTTCGGCGTGGCTGCCGGTCAGACGACGCCGTCGGCGTGGTAGGTGGCGATCTCGTTGGGGGAGTAGCCGAGCTCGGCCAGCACCGCGTCTGTGTGCTCGCCGAGGGCGGGGACGTGGGTCATCGCCGGGGTCCAGCCGGCGGCCACCGGCGGCGGCAGGACGGCCTGGAACGAGCCGTGCGGGGTGCTGACCTCGCGCCAGCGGTCGCGCACCGCGAGCTGCGGGTGGTCGATGAGGTCCTTGACCCCGTTCAGCCGGGCGTTGCCCAGGCCGGCCTCGTCGAGGATGTCCTGAGCCTCCTTGAGCGTGACGGCCCTGGTCCACCCGGCGATCGCGGCGTCGCAGCGGGCCCGGTCGCGGACCCGGTCGGCGTTGTGGGCCAGGGTCGGGTCGTCGGCGAGGTCGGGGCGGTTGAGCACGTTGCGGGCCAGCCGCTGCCACTCGCCGTCGTTGGTGGTGCCGAGCACGACCGTCTGGCCGTCGGCCGTCGGGTAGGCGCCGTAGGGCGAGACGGCGGGGGAGCCGACCCAGGCCGGCTCCTGCTCGATGCCGGTGCCCATCGTGTAGTTCACCGAGTAGCCCATCCACTCGGCGACGACGTCGAACATGCTGACCGAGATCGCGTCGCCGCGGCCGGTGGTGTGCCGGGCGTGGATGGCGGCGAGGATCCAGCTCAGCGCGTACATCCCGGTGGCCAGGTCGATGACGGGGATGCCTGGCTTGGCTGGCTGGCCGGGGCCGCCGGTGACGGCGCACGACCCGCCCTCGGCCTGTACCAGCAGGTCGTAGGCGCGCTTGTGGGACAGCGGCCCGCCCTCGCCGTAGCCGGAGATGTCGACGGCGACCAGCCGCGGGTGGCGGGCCACGGCGGAGGCGGCGTCCAGGCCGCGGCGGGCGGCCGCGCCAGGGGCGAGGTTCTGGACCAGCACGTCCGCCCTGGCGAGCAGCCGCTCCAGCGCCTCGGCGCCGCGCGGGTCGGCGATGTTGAGCGACAGCGACTCCTTGCCGCGGTTGCACCAGACGAAGTGCGCGGCCATGCCGGCCTGCGCGCTGTCGTAGTGGCGGGTCATGTCGCCGCCCCGCGGGTTCTCGATCTTGATCACCCGGGCGCCGAGGTCGGCCAGGTGCCGGGTCGCGAACGGCGCGGACACCGCCTGCTCCAGCCCGACGACCAGCAGCCCCGCCAGCGGCCGGCCCGTCGCCGGCTGCGCTGCCGCGCTGGCGTCCGTCGCCTGGGTCGTGCTGGTGCCCTCGGTCATCTGGCGCGGCTCCGCCTTCCTCGTCGTCCGGCTTCCTGCGGCCTGCCGGTGCTGGCCCGTCCCAGCACCGGCATCCTCCCGGGCGCCTGCCCGGCCACGGCGCCCCGCGTGACGGGCGCCACCCGTCGGCGGCTCCGGCGTCAGTTGGCCTGCTTGATCGCGGTCTTCATCTCGTCGAGGTTGACCAGGACCGGCCAGCCGGACACCGACAGCGCGTTGCCGTGGCCGGTCTGGTGGATGTCGAAGACCGCCTGGATCGCCGCGTAGAAGCCCTGGACATCCAGGGTCTGGTTGACCGCCCGCTTGGCCTGGCGCAGGCCGAACGACGGCATCCTCGCGATCTGCTCGGCCAGCGCCCGGGTCTCGGCGTCCAGGTCGGCCCGCGGCACCACCCTGTTGACCATGCCGACCTTCTCCGCCTCCTCGGCGGTGATCGCCCGGCCGGTGAACAGGATCTCCTTGGCCTTGCGCGGCCCAAGCTCCCAGGTGTGGCCGTGGTACTCGACGCCGCCGATGCCCATCGCGACCACCGGGTCGGAGAACAGCGCGTCGTCGGCCGCGATGATCAGGTCGCACGGCCAGCACAGCAGCAGGCCGCCGGCGATGCAGCGGCCCTGGACCGCGGCGATCGATGGCTTGGGCACGTTGCGCCAGCGCAGCGAGAACTCCAGGAACTGGCGGGCCTCGATCTGGTAGACCCACTCGAGGGTCACCTTCTCCGGCCGGCCCTCCGGCCGGTCGCGCAGGTCGTGGCCGGCGGAGAAGTGCCTGCCCTCGCCGCGCAGGATGATGACTGCGACCTCGGGGTCGTCGGCCGCCTTGCGCCAGGCCTCGTCGAGCTCGTACAGCAGGGCCTGGTTCTGCGCGTTCGCAGCCTCCGGCCGGTTCAGCGTGATCGTCGCGATCTTGTCGGCGACCTCGTAGCGGATGTACACGTCGTCACTCCTGTCATGGCGGGGCGGCGGTCGGCGTCTGGGCGTGGCCGGTGCGGCCCGGCCGGTCAGCCGCGTGGCAGGCCGAGCACCCGTTCGGCGATGATGGTGCGCTGAATCTCCGACGTGCCGCCAGCGATGGTGCCGGCGAAGCTGCGCGCGTAGCGCTCGAACCAGCTCGCGAAGAAGCCGTCCAGGTTCATGTGCTCGAACGGCCGGGTGTTGCCGTACCGGGCGAGCCCGGCCGGCCCCTGCGCGAGCAGCGCGTGCCGATGAGCCGTGCGCGCCGCCTCCGAGCCGAGGAGCTTGAGCACCGAGATCGCGGCCACGTCGACCTCGCCGCGGGCGGCCTTGGCCAGCTCGGCCGAGCCGAGCACCCGCAGCGCCATCGCGTCCATGGCCAGCGTCGCGTACCGGTCGCGCTCCACCGGGGTGTTCGGCCGGAAGTCGGCCACCAGCTCGTCGAGCCGGTCGGCGAAGCTCAGCCACAGCATGGTGCGCTCGTGGCCGAGCGAGCCGTTGGCCACCAGCCAGCCCTGGTTGAGCCCGCCGACCAGGTTCTCCGCCGGCACCCGGACGTCGTCGAAGAAGACCTCGTTGAAGTCCAGGTCGTCCCTGCCGACGATCGAGCCGAACGGGCGGCGGGTGATCCCGGGCAGGTCCGTCGGGATGACCAGGACGCTGATCCCCTTGTGCTTGGGCGCGTTCGGGTCGGTGCGCACGAACGTGAGGATCATGTCGGCGTCGTGCGCGCCGGAGGTCCAGATCTTCTGGCCGTTGACCACGAAGTGGTCGCCGTCGAGCACCGCCCGGGTGCGCAGGCCGGCGAGGTCGGAGCCGGCGCCCGGCTCGCTCATCCCGAGCGCCGCGGTGATCTCCGCCTTGAGGATCGGCACCGCCCAGCGCCTCTTCTGCTCCTCGGTTCCGAACGTCAGCAGCGAGGCGGCGACGATGCCCAGGCCCTGCGGGTTGAAGCTGTGGTAGATCCGGCGGCGCCCCAGCTCCTCCAGGTGGACGAACTGCTGCAGCAGCGTGGCGTTGCGGCCGCCGTACTCGGGCGGCTGGCCCGGCAGCAGCCAGCCGTGGTCGAACAGCAGCCGCTGCCAGCGCCGGGCCCACTCCGGGTGGTGCGCGGTGGAGCGGGGCCGCTCGACGGCCTCCTCCGGGGTCGGCAGGTGGGCGTCGAGGAACGCCACGAACTCGGCGCGGAACGCCTCGACGTCGTCGTCAAACCGCAGTTGCATGGTGCTCCCCGGCGGTCGGCGCTGGCTGGGACTTCGGGTGCTGGTCGGGGTTGGGCGGGCCGGCGGCGCCGGCGGCGGTGGGCGCCCCGTCGGGCGAGCCGTCGAGCATGATGGCCGCGATCCGGGCCCGGTGCGTGTCTGCGCCGCCGAGCAGCAGCTCACCGGCCAGCGCCCGCTTCAGCGCGAACTGCAGGTCGTTCTCCCAGGTGAAGCCCATGCCGCCGAAGAGCTGGAAGCCGTTCTCGAACACGACGGTCGCGCACTCGCCGGCCGAGGCCTTGGCCATCGCCGCGGCCAGGGTGCGCCGCGGGTCCTGCTCGGCGATCGCCAGCGCGGCGAAGTAGGCCAGCGCCCTGGCCCGCTCGATCGCGACGTGCATGTCGGCGGCCTTGTGCTTGACCGCCTGGAACGAGCCGATCGGGGCGCCGAACTGCTCGCGGGCCCGCACGTGGTCGAGCGTGAGCTCCAGGACCCGCCGGCAGGCGCCGACCATGGTGATCGCGAGCCCGGTGAGCGCGATGTCGCGGGCGAGCGCCACGTCGACGTCGCGGCGCTGCTCCTCGCTCACCCGCACCTGCCAGAAGCTGACGTCGGCGACGTGCAGCAGCGGGTCGAAGGCCGCCTCGCGGGTGACGTTCGCCTCGCTGGCCGGCACCGTGAACACCCCGGCGTCGGTGACCACGGCGAACCAGTCGGCCCGGTCGCCGTCGAGCACGTGGTGGGCGGTGCCGTCGAGCAGCCAGCCGTCGCCGAGCGGCGCGGGGTGGGCGCTGACGCCATCGAAGACGGCGGTGCCGGCCTGCCCCTCGGCGGCCACGCCGGGCGCGAGCGGGCCGAACCAGGTCGTGGTCGCCAGGAACGGGGTCGGGTCGGTGGCCCTGCCCAGCTCCTCCAGCAGGATGGCGAGCTCCACCATCTCGCTGGTCGGGGACAGCTCGGTCCAGCCGAGCCCGGCGATGGCCGCCCACAGCGGGGCGGGGTCCTCGTTGTCGTCGGCGATGGCGCGCACCCGGGCCGGCGGGCATTCCTTGGCCAGCACGTCCCGTGCTGCCTGGCGCAGCATCTGCTGGTCGTCGTCGAACTCGAAGAGCATCCCGGCCTCCGGTGCGGACACGGACACGGGCACGGCGTCGGGAACGACCGCGCGCTGACGGACGGTGGCGGACGGTGCGGCGCGGTGCCCCGTCCGGCCCGTCCGGCCGCCGGCCGCGCCCTGGCCGCCGGGTGTGAGCCGCCACCTTCGTTCTTGCTCCGCGCCCGAACGAGCCCGTGAGAGAATAACATTCTCTACCAGTGGAAGCATCGGTCTCAACTGCTAGCCGGCGGGTTGGCAGTCGGCGAAGCGGAGCATCACGTGGGGCTTGTCGCACCGTGCAGTAGGTTCTACCCGTGGCGCAGGATTCGGAGCTACCGGTGAGCGCGCTCAGCGAGGAGCCCGCATGGAAGCAGCGTGCGGTCGAGCGGTCCACGAAGGCCGCGCGTATGCGGGCCGAGCGAAAGGTACAGCAGTTCCTGGACGCCGCGCAGGCCATCATCACCGAGAAGGGCACCACGGACATCACGGTGCAGGAGGTCGTCGACCGGTCCCGGCAGTCGCTGCGCAGCTTCTACCAGCACTTCGGCGGCAAGCACGAGCTGCTGCTGGCCCTGTTCGAGAACGCCCTGCGCCGCTCGGCCGACGAGATCCGCGCCGCAGCCGAGGAGAAGGTCGAGCCGCTGGAGCAGCTCGAGGTCGCGGTCCGGCTGCTGTTCGAGAGCTCGATGCCCAACCCGGCCAGCCGCCACCCGCTGTTCACCGATTTCGCCACCCAGCTGCTGGTGTCGTACCCGGCCGAGGTGCGCTCGGCGCACGCTCCGCTGCTGGCGGTGTTCACCGAGATGATGGCGCGCGCGGCCGAGTGCGGGCAGCTGCGGGCGGACTTCACTCCGCGCCGCGCCGCCGCGATGGTGATGCAGAGCGTCATGTTCCTGGCGCGGTCCAGCGGCGCGTCCAGCGAGGACGGGACCGGCCATCCGCTGACGTTCCGTGAGGTCTGGAGCTTCTGCCTGGACGGCTTCGCGGTCCACTGACCAACCGCCGGCCGTGGGCCGCGCCGGGGCGGCGGGCCGCGGTCAGCCGCCGCTGCCCGGGCGGGCCGCGCGCAGGCAGAACGCGATGATCCGCTCGGCCTCCGCCGGGCCGGGGCTCTCCCGGCGCCACAGGTAGTCGGACATCACGCCGAGGGTGGCGTGCGCGGCGAGCTGCGCGTCCAGGTCCGGGTCGGCGCTGCCGAGCTCGGCGAACGGCTCGCGCACCAGCGCGGCCAGCTGCGCGGCGGCGGGGTGGCGGCCGGCCGCCGTCCCGTGCCCCGGGCCGGTCGCGTTGGACAGCACCGCCAGGGTGGTCGCGGCGACCTCCCCGCTGGTCTGCGCCAGGATCGCGGTCACCCAGCGGCGGACCTTGCCCTCGGCCGTCGCCTCCTTGCCCATCTGATGGGCGGCGTAGCTGGCCAGCCGCTCGGCCCCGTCCTCGATCAGCGCGGCGACGAGGGCGTCCTTGGACGGGAAGTGCCGGTAGAACGCGTCGTTGGACAGCCCGGCCGCGGCCACGATGTCGGCCACCCGGGGCCGCGACGACGTCCCGCGCCGGCGCATCTCGGCCAGCCCGGCGTCGAGCAGGCGGCGCACCTCCTGGGCGTAGCCCTCGGCCCGGGCGGCCAGGGTGCGCGCCGCCGTGCGCGCGGCGACGTCGCTGGCCAGCGCGGCACCGGCGACCGGCTCGGCATCCTCTGGCCCAGCGCTCGCCGGCCCAGCGGTCGCTGGCCCGACGGTCGCCGGAGCGCGATTCCCGTTCTGGTTCATCAGAACACCATTCTGGCACGTCGCCTGGCCGTCGACGGGGTCGCCTAGCCGCCGGCGGCCGGCGGGAGCGCGGTGATCAGGCCGGCGACGTCCTCCAGGGCACGCAGCGTGTCGTTGAGGTGGGTGCAGGTGGTCGGGCCGACGAAGGTGTCCCGCACCGCCTGGCGGATGCCGACGACCGGCAGCCCGGCCAGCCGGCCGGCGCTCGCCACCGCGCCGGGGCACTCGGGCCAGGGCAGCGCGCCGATGTCGGCCTCGCAGGACACGAAGGTGCCTGCGGCCGGGTCGACCGTGGCGCGGACGGTGTACTCGTGCACCACGGTCTCGCTGCCCCACTCGTCCATGTGGCTGTCCCGGAACAGGCACTCCACCGCCGCGAGCCCACCCTCGCGCCAGACGTCGAGGCGGCGCCAGCGGCGCATCCCGTGCGGCGGTAGCGCCTCGGTGTCGTGCCAGGCCAGCGGGTCGTCGTCGCGGTGCAGCGGCGGAGCCGGCGGCCCGAACGGCGTCGGGGGGATGCCGCGCTCGTCCATCCGGGACAGGATCGTGCCGCCGGTGACCCAGCCGGCGCACAGGTCGGGGTACTGCCGCGGCCGGGCGCCCGGGCGCGGCGGCGGGGGGGGCGGGGCGAGGCCGGCCGCCTCGGCGGAGCCGGCGCGCAGCGCGCCGGCCCGCTGGAAGGCGTAGCCGCTGACCAGCAGCGCCGTCGGCAGGTCGTCGAGGAGCTGGTGGCGGATGCCGTGCCGGGCGCGCTCCGCCGGCAGCGCCGCCGCGGCCGCCGCCCGGAACCCGCTTGCCACCGACCGGCCGACGAGCCCGTCGAGCGCCGGGTCCGGCGGGTCGGCGCCGAGGCGCTCGAGCATCAGGGCGGGGAACGAGCCGACCTCGCCGGTGAGCCGGGCGGAGGCGAGCACGGTGGCGCTGCCGTCCGGCTCGGTGCGCAGGTCGCGGCCGCGGGCGTCGAAGACGGTGCCGCCGAGCATTCCCGCTGGTCGGACGGAGTCGTGGGTGGTGGTCCTGCGGACCGAGCCGTGGCGCCGCGGCGGTGTGCCGGCCACCGGGTCGCCAACGCCGGTGCGCGCTGGTTGGACGGGTGGCCGCGGCACTGGCGTGGCGGCGCCTGGCTCGCTGTCGAGGGGCATATCAGTTGCCTTACCAGCCCGGCCGGTCAGACGCTTGCCCGGCGAGGCCCGGCCGGTCCGCGAGAGGCTCGTTCTGATGATCAATACTTGCGTTCTCGAACATCAGAACCGTATTCTGCGGCGGACCGGCAGGGAGGCGTACCGATGGCATGGGACTTCGAGACCGACCCCGAGTACCAGAAGAAGCTCGACTGGGTTGACGCGTTCGTCCGGGAGGAGTGCGAGCCACTCGACCTCGCCTTCCCGGGCCGGCAGTTCGAGCCGCTGGACGACACGCTCCGTAAGATCGTCAACCCGCTGAAGGAGGAGGTCCGCCGGCAGGGCCTCTGGGCGACCCACCTGGGCCCCGAGCTGGGCGGCCAGGGCTTCGGCCAGCTCAAGCTGGCCCTGCTCAACGAGATCCTCGGCCGCTCGCAGTGGGCGCCGATCGTGTTCGGCTGCCAGGCGCCGGACACCGGGAACGCCGAGATCATCGCGCACTTCGGCACCCCGGAGCAGAAGGAGAAGTACCTGCAGCCGCTGCTCGACGGCGAGATCTTCTCCTGCTACTCCATGACCGAGCCGCAGGGCGGCGCCGACCCGACGCAGTTCACCTGCCGGGCGGTCAAGGAGGGCGACCAGTGGGTCATCAACGGCTGGAAGTACTTCTCCTCGAACGCCAAGACCGCCAGCTTCTTCATCGTCATGGTGGTCACCAACCCGGACGTGAGCCCGTACCGGGGGATGTCGATGTTCCTGGTGCCCGCCGACACCCCGGGGATCAACATCGTCCGCAACGTCGGCCTGTTCGGTGAGCCGATCAACGAGGGCGCGCACGCCCTCGTGCACTACGAGGACGTCCGGGTGCCGGAGTCGGCGCTGCTCGGCGGCGAGGGCCAGGCGTTCGCGATCGCGCAGACCCGCCTCGGTGGCGGCCGGATCCACCACGCCATGCGCACGATCGGCCTGGCCAAGAAGGCGCTGGACATGATGTGCGAGCGCGCGCTGTCCCGGAGGACGGCCGGCAGCCTGCTGGCCGAGAAGCAGTTCGTCCAGGGGATGATCGCGGACTCGTACGCCCAGCTGATGCAGTTCCGGCTGTTCGTCCTCTACACCGCCTGGGAGATCGACAAGTACCAGGACTACAAGCGGGTCCGCAAGGACATCGCCACCGCCAAGATCATCATGCCGACCGTGCTGCACGACATCGCCTGGCGGGCGATGCAGATCCACGGGGCGCTCGGCACCACCAACGAGATGCCGTTCTTCCAGATGATCCACGGCGCCGGCGTGATGGGCCTGGCCGACGGGCCGACCGAGGTGCACAAGATGACCGTCGCCAAGCAGGTCCTGCGCGACCACCGGCCGCACGACGGCATGTGGCCCTCCGAGTGGCTGCCCGCCAAGCAGGAGGCGGCCAGGGCACGTTACGCCCAGTACCTGGAGCACGAGGTGGGGAACCTGTGAGCGCGACGAGCGAGCAGCAGGCGGCGCCGACGCTCGACGTCGGCCGGCTGGCCGCCTGGATGGACGACAAGGGGCTGGGGGACGCCGGCGCTCCGCTGGAGCACAGGTTCCTCTCGGGCGGCTCGCAGAACCTCATCTACCTGCTGAGTCGGGGCGACTTCCGGTGCGTCATCCGGATCCCGCCGCGCAACGCCCCGGCGGACCGGGACAACGGGATCCTGCGCGAGTGGCGGATCATCGAGGCGCTGGACGGTTCCGACGTGCCACACACGAGGGCGGTCGCCGTGTGCACCGACTCCTCCGTGCTCGGCCGGCCCTTCTACCTGATGGGCTATGTCGACGGCTGGTCGCCGATGAACATGCCGGACCGGAAGTGGCCGGAGCCGTTCTACAGCGACCTGTCCGCGCGGGCGGGCCTGGGCTACCAGCTCGCCGAGGGCATCGCGCTGCTGTCGAAGGTCGACTGGAAGGCCAAGGGCCTGCACGGCCTCGGCCGGCCAGACGGCTTCCACGAGCGCCAGGTCGACCGGTGGACCAGCTTCTACGCCAAGATCAAGGGCCGCCAGCTCGAGGGGATGGACGTGGCCACCGAGTGGCTGCGCGCCCATCGCCCGCTCGACTACGTCCCCGGTCTGATGCACGGCGACTACCAGTTCGCCAATGTGATGTTCGCACACGGAGCACCGGCGCGGCTGGCGGCGTTGGTCGACTGGGAGATGGGTACCGTCGGCGACCCGAAGGTCGACCTCGGCTGGATGCTGATGAACTGGCCGGACGACCCCTCCAGCGAGGAGGCGTCGACGGGCAGCTACGTGGACATGCGCGGCATGCCGCGCCGCGAGCAGGTGCTCGAGCACTACGCCAAGGTTTCCGGGCGCCAGGTCGACGACATCGACTATTACTTGATTCTGGCCAAGTGGAAGATTGCGATCGTCCTGGAGCGCGGCTTCCAGCGGGCCGGCGACGACCCGAAGCTGCTCGCGTTCGGACCCATCATCGAGCAGACCATGAGGGACGCCGCGGAACTCGCCGAGAGCACGGACTACGACCACAGAGGATGACTGTCTGATGACCGCCAGCCCCACTGGGACCACCGGGAACGACGAGGCCGAGCTGGTAACGGAGAGGTCGGGCTCGACGCTGATCGCCCGGCTGAACCGCCCGGCGGCGCGTAACGCGCTCACCCCGAACCTGATCGCCGGCATTGGCGCGGCGGTCGTGGAGGCCGAGTCCGACCCGGAGATCCGTGCCCTGATCATCACCGGGACCGGTGACCGGGCGTTCTGCGCGGGAATGGACCTGAAGGCCTTCTCCAGCGGTACCGGCTTCAACCTGACCGGCGACGAGGACGAGGAGGCCAAGGCGGCCCGCGAGGCCAACATGTCCGGCTACAACCGGCTGGCCGAGGGCACAGCGGGCGTGCCGGTGATCTGCGCGGCGAACGGCACCGCGGTCGGTGGCGGCTTCGAGCTGCTGCTGTCCTGCGACCTGGTCGTCGCCTCGTCGGCGGCGAAGTTCGGCCTGCCGGAGGTCAGGCGCGGCCTGATCGCCGCCGGCGGCGGCATGATCATGTTGGGCAACCGGCTGCCACGGGCCCTGGCGATGGAGTTCTCGCTCGTCGGCGACTACATCGACGCCAGCCGCGCGCTCGAGCTCGGCCTGGTCAACCAGGTGGTGGCGGCGGACGAGGTGCGCGGCGCGGCGGTCGCGCTGGCCGAGCGGATCGCCGAGAACGGCCCGCTCGCCGTCTCCGCCACCAAGGAGCTCGTCCAGATCGCCACCAACGACGCGCCGGCCGCCACCCGCCGGCTTCGCGAGGTCCAGGGCTCGATCTTCGGCAGCGAGGACGCCAAGGAAGGCGCGATGGCGTTCATCGAGAAGCGCAAGCCGATCTGGAAGGGCCGGTGACCCAAACCTCGCCGGGCCCGGCGAGCGCAGCCGCCGGGCGCGGCTCGATGCGCGCGGCGCTGTGCCGCGAGTACGGCAGCCCGGACGTGGTCCGGGTCGAGGAGGTGCGGCTGCCCGAACCCGGCCCGGGCGAGGTCAGGGTCCGCGTCGGCGCGGCAGCGGTCAACTTCCCGGACGTGCTGCTGATCGCGAACCGCTACCAGATGACCGTGCCGACGCCGTTCGTCCCCGGCAGCGAGTTCGCCGGGGTCGTCGACGCGGTCGGCGACGGCGCGGTGGACGGGACCGGCCGGCCGCTGGCGGTCGGCGACCGGGTGTTCGGCACCACGATGATCGGCGCGTTCGCCGAGCAGGTCGTGGTCGGCGGCTCGTCCGTCCGCCCGGTCCCCGCCGGCGTGGACGACGCGGCCGCCGCGGCCTTCGGGGTCGCCCACCGCACCGCCATGTACGCGCTGCGCACGGTTGGCGGGCTCGCGGCGGGGCAGCGGCTGGTGGTGCTCGGGGCCGGCGGCGGCGTCGGGCTCGCCGCCGTCCAGCTCGGCGCGGTCCTCGGCGCCGAGGTCGTCGCGGTGGCCTCGGCGGACGACAAGCTCGCCGTGGCCGCGGCGAACGGCGCCAGCATCCTGATCAACTACAGGGAACGGGACCTGCGCTCGGCGCTCAGGGCGGAGGTCCCGGACGGGGTCGACCTGGTCGTCGACCCGGTCGGCGGCGCGCTGTCCGAGCCGGCGCTGCGCGCGCTGCGCTTCGGCGGCCGGTTCGTCACGGTCGGCTTCGCCTCGGGGGAGATCCCGCGCATCCCGCTCAACCTGGTGCTGCTCAAGGGAGCGCACGTCCTCGGCTTCCAGATGCGCGACATCATGGCCCACCTGGCCGCCGAGGCCGAGCGCGACGACGCGGAGCTGACCGACCTGCTCGCCGCCGGGCGGGTCCGCCCGCACATCGGCGCCACCTTCCCACTGGACGACGTGGTCGCCGCCCTGCGTCACGTCGGCGACGGCAAGGCCATCGGCAAGACCGTCCTCACGCTCGCCGGCTGAGGCGACGCCCGGGCGGCGCCCATGGCGTGCCGCCCGGGCCGCCGCGCCCCCGCCGGCCGAGCCGCACCGGGGTGCCGCCCCGTGCCCGAGCGATGACCGGCCGCGAGAGCCGGGCACGGCAGGCGCGCGGGCAGATCGCCGGGGGAGCGGGCGCTGGCCACGCCTACCCCGCTACCTACGGACGGAGCGCGCCCGCGCTGCCAGTTCCGCTCACGGCATGCGCGGGCCGGCCGAGATCACCGCCGCTCGTCCGCGCGCGTCCCGAACACGCCTCGGTACCGCCTCCCGGTCATGACACGCCGTTTCCTGGCTGCCCGCGACTGAACAGACAGGCAGTGTGTCGCAGGTGCGCGCGCTGGTGGGTGGGTCCGTTGCGCCACGGGCAGGGGCGCTGCGGCGACGCCCATCGGAGCGGGCGCGCGGTGTGCCGTTGACTGAATATCAGATCGTGAACTGACTTTATGCCCAGCAGGCATAGCCGCATTTGTGGTCTTGCGGGCGCGTGACGCCCTCGAAACAATGCGGCAACTCAGGTATTGGGGGCATCGGAATTGACGACGCTATTCTTACGCCGCCCCGCGGGCGCGGCCATGGCCACCGGTGCGCTGATCCTGGCGGCCGGACTCGTAGCCTGCGGGGGCTCTGGTTCGGGCGGGCCAGTCGGCACGACGAGCTGTCCACCAGCTCCGGGTGTCACGCCGGACCAGATAAGGATCGGGATGGTGTTCTCGGACACCGGGATCGGCTCGCAGCAGTACCTCGCCTTCCGCGCCGGCGCAGACGCCAGGATCCAGGTGATCAACGCGAACGGCGGGATCAACGGCCGGCGGGTCACCTACGACTGGCGCGACGACGGCGGCGACCAGTCGCTCAACCTGAGCGCCGCCACCGACCTGGTCGAGGAGGTCGGCGTGCTGGGCATTCTGCAGGCGCCCGGCACCGGGCCCGGCTCAGCCGCATACCTCGACGAGAAGCGGGTGCCGGTCACCGGGTTCGGCAGCGACCCGGACTGGTCCCGGCACGACAACATGTTCTCCTGGCTCTACCTGGGCGAGGACGCCGCTACCACCTGGGGCGACTTCATCCGCAGCAGGGGCGGAACCCGGGCGGCGGTGTTCAACGTGGAGCTCAACGCCTCCGGGGTCACGTTCAACGCCCAGTACCTCGCCGGGCTGCGGGCGGCCGGGGTGGAGATCGTGCAGGGGAACTGGGGCATCACCCCCCAGCTCACGAACCTCGCGCCGATGATCGAGCGGATGCGCGCGGAGCGGGTGGACACCATCGCCGGCGTGATCACACCGCCGGACCTCGCCCGGCTGCTGCCGGCGCTGCGCGAGGCCGGAGTGGAGATCAAGGTGGCGCTGC
This sequence comes from Frankia sp., assembly GCA_019689615.1. Taxonomy (GTDB): domain Bacteria; phylum Actinomycetota; class Actinomycetes; order Frankiales; family Frankiaceae; genus Pseudofrankia. The sequence goes on from JADGHD010000001.1 coordinate 25,295, forward strand.
TGCTGCTCGGCTACAGCGGGAGCACGCTGCACGACTACGGCCAGGCGCTCGCTGGCTCCTACATCTCCATCAGCTTCCAGCCGTTCGAGAACACGGCGGTCCACGCCGAGATGCAGGCGGCGATGCGGCAGTACGAGCCGCACATCCAGCCGCCCACCCAGGACTCCGCGGTCTGGGGCTGGCTCGCCGCCGACCTGCTGCTGCGCGGCGTGCGCGACGCCGGGGCCTGCCCCACCCGGGACGGCGTGGTCACGGCGTTGAGCCAGGTGCGCGGGTACGACGGCACCGGCCTGCTGCCGCACGCGGTCGACCCGGCGCCCGACCGCGGCCAGACCAACCTCTGCTACAGCTTCGGCCGGGTCTCCGACGACGGCACCCGGTTCGAGCCGCTGGAGCCGATGTGCGGCCGCAGGGTCGACCTCACCCCGGACCAGTAGCGGGGCTGGGCCACCCCGGACGACGGGGTGGCCCCCCACGGCGGGGGCGCCGCGGGGGGCGCCCGTGGCCGCCTACAGGCGGTTGCGGGCGCCGCGCGGCACGTCGCGGAACGGCCGGTCGCGGTCGAACGCCGCCTCCCGCGGCATCCCGAGCACCCGCTCGCTGATCACGTTGCGGGCCATCTCGGTTGTGCCGCCGCCGATGCAGCTGACCTGCCGCATCAGGAAGTCGTTGCCGATCTCGGCCAGGGTGCCGTCGCCCTCCGCCCAGGCGGCGGCGGTCGCCCCGGCCAGCTCGAACGCGATCGTCGTGACCCTGGTCGCGGCGACGCCGGTGAACAGCCGGCCGATGGCGGCCGACTGGTCGGGCATCCGGCCGGACCGGATGCCCGTGGCGATCCGGCCGGCCAGCGCCTCCCGCGCCAGGTCGAGCACCCTGGCCTCGCCGATCAGGTCGCGGCTGCGCGGGTTGTCGAGCGTGCCGGCGGCGCGGGCGACGTCGACGAGCATCGCCGGGTTCGTGCCGCTGTAGCCGGTGCCGAGCGGCATGGTGACGAACGGCGAGTTGTGCAGCATCCGCTCGTGGAACAGCCAGCGGGTCCCGACGGTCCAGCCGCCGTCCACCTCGCCGACCCGGTCGCTGTCCGGCACCCGGACGTCGGTGAGGAACTCCTGGCAGAAGTCCTTCAGGCCGTTGAGCATCTCGATCCGGTGCAGCTCAACGCCCTCGGCCCGCAGCGGCAGGATGAACACCGTCAGGCCCCGGTGCTTGGGCACGTCCCAGTTGGTGCGGGCCAGGCACAGCGCCCAGTCCGACCACCAGGCGCCGGTCGTCCAGATCTTCGAGCCGTTGAGCACCCACTCGTCGCCCTCGCGCACCGCGGTGGTGAGCGCTCCGGCGACGTCCGAGCCGCCGGACGGCTCGGACAGGAACTGCATCCAGATCTCCTCGCCGCGCAGGATCCGCGGCAGGTGGCGGCGCTTCTGCTGCTCGGTGCCGCACTCCAGCAGCACCGCGGCGCACGGCGAGAACGTCGGCGCCTGCAGCCGGCCCGGGTACTCGTAGCCGACGATCTCCTCGTTGAACACCCGCTGGTGCGCCGGGGTCAGGCCGCGGCCGTGGTACTCCTCCGGGAAGCACAGGCCGGCGAAGCCGTGGTCGTAGAACAGCCGCTGGACCTCGCGCTCCCGGGCGACCGCGGCCAGTTCCTCCTCGTCGGACAGCTTCGGCCGCATCAGCCCGAACCGCTCCTCCGGCTCGATCGCGCGCAGGTTCTCCCGGATGAAGGCGCGGGCCCGGCGCCGGAAGCTGTCCAGGTCGCGGTCCGCGGCGAGCTCGGCGGCGCTGACCGCCGACCCGGGCCGCGGCTCCTGCTCGCTCGTCATGCCCGCTCCTTGCTGTGCTCGAAGGCGTCGGCGACGCGCAGCCGGTGGTCGGCCGGGGTGCCGTAGAGCGCCCGGTCGAGGGTGATTCGGCGCAGGTAGAGGTGCAGGTCGTGCTCGAAGGTCACGCCGATGCCGCCGTGCATCTGGACGCAGTCCTGGGCGAGCTCACCGCCGTAGTCCCCGCTGAACGCCTTCGCCGCGCTGGCGAGCTCCGCGGCGTCCGGGGTGCCGGCGGCGACGGCGGCCGCGGCGGCGTCGGCCAGCGCGTGCGTCGCCTCCAGCCACGACTTCATGTCCGCGAACCGGTGCTTGAGCGCCTGGTAGGAGGCCAGCGGCCGGCCGAACGAGTAGCGCTCGAACGCCCAGCGCACGGTCAGGTCGAACGCGGCCTGCATCGCGCCGGTCGTCTCGGCGCAGACGATGACCAGCGCGAGCTGGCGCAGCCACTCGTCGGTCTCGTCTGCCGTGCCCGGCTCGCCGACGACCGCGGCCGCCCTGGGCAGGCGGGCGGCGTCGAGGCGGACTAGGCCGAGCCGGCGGGTCAGGTCAACCGAACGCAGCGGCTCGACGCTCACCCCGGGCGTGCCCGCCGGTACCAGCAACTGGGTGCGGCCTTCCGGCAGCCGGGCGGTAAGGAGGAAGCAGTCGGCCTGGCCCGCCGCCTCGACGGGGCGGGCCACGCCGGTGAGCACGATGTCGTCACCGTCGGCCGTGCCGACGATCTCGCCGGTGCCGCCGGCCGCTGGCGGCGGGCACCAGGCGGCGATGGTCTCACCCGACAGCAGTCCGGCGAGCACCTCCTCGTGCGCCGCGGCGGAATCGGCCGACGCGGCGGCGCTCAGCGCGGCGGCGACGACGTTGGTCACCACCAGCGGGCCGGGCGCGGCGGCGGCGCCGAACTCGTGGGCGATGACGGTCAGGTCCACCAGCCCCGTGCCGCTGACCGAGCCGCCCCCGTGCCGCTCGTCGACCAGCAGCGACGTCCAGCCGAGGCCGGCGCCCTCCGCCCAGTAGCCGCGGTCGAAGCCGGCGTCGTCGGCGCGCAGCCGGCGCAGCACGTCGGATGGAACGTGGTCGGCCAGGAACCGTGCGGTGGTCTGGCGCAGCATCTCCTGGTCGGGGCTTAGTTCCAGCAGCATGGGCTGTCCAGCAGCATCATCGTCACCTTCGTCGGGTGGCCTGGCCCGGCGCCACGACATCGGCGCGGGCTCGGGGCTGGTCGGGGTGGCCGTGGCCGGTCTCGCACCCAGCCTTTGACATAGACGTCAAATTTAGTATCCGCTGCGTGTCCGGGGCAACGCAACGGCCGTCGGCCTGCGGGGGCAGGGGTGGCGGTCCCGCGCCCGGTACGCGCGGCATGTCCGGCCTGGCTCACGCTAGCGTTTCCGTGGCTTGCGTCACAGGCTGCGCGCCCCAAGACTGTGTTTTGACGTCGACTTTGATTTTGTGTCGCATGGCTCGCGGGGGGCCGTGGACACCGGCCACGGCCGCAGCGGCTCAGGGTGGAGGACGGGATGACCGCGGTGATGCAGGGCGTACGGATCCTCGAGGTCGCCGAGCATACGTTCGTGCCGGCGGCGTCGGCGTTACTCGCCGACTGGGGTGCCGACGTCATCAAGATCGAGCACGTCGAGCGGGGCGACGCCATGCGCGGACTGGCCTCCTCCGGGACCGCCCCGATCCCCGGCGACGTCCACGTCCTGTTCGAGCACTCCAACCGGGGCAAGCGCAGCCTCGCCCTGGACCTCACCTCGCCGGACGGGCTCGACATCGTCTACCGGCTCGCGGCCACCGCGGACGTCTTCCTCACCAACAAGCTGCCCCGGGTGCGCACCAAGCTGAAGATCGACGTTGACGACATCCGGGCGCACAACCCGAAGATCATCTATGTGCGCGGCACCGGCCAGGGCGAGCGCGGCCCCGAGGCCGACCGCGGCTCCTACGACTTCCTCGCCTACTGGTCCCGCGCCGGCTGCTCGATCGGCAGCATGCCGCCCGACTCGACGCACGTGCCGACCCCGCCCGCCCCGGGCTTCGGCGACTCCATCGGCGCGATGACCATCGCCGGCGGCATCATGGGCGCCCTGTTCCACCGCGAGCGCACCGGCGAGGCCACCACGGTCGACGTCTCCCTGCTGGGCACCGGCCTGTGGTCGATGGGCCAGGCGCTGGGCATCTCGCTGCTGCTGAACCTGCCATGGCAGGCGCCCCCCGCGAACTTCCGCGGCAACCCGCTGGTCGGGACCTACCGCACCAGGGACAACCGCTGGCTGGCCTTCTCCTGCCTGCAGGCAGGCCAGTACTGGCCGGCGATGTGCCAGGCCATCGGCCGCCCGGAGCTTGCCACCGACCCGCGGTTCGACAGCCACGCCACCCTGATGTCCAACACCGCCGACGCCATCGCGATCATGGAGGAGGCGATCGCCTCCCGTGACCTGGCCGAGTGGCGGAAGATCCTGGCCGACTTCCCCGGCCAGTGGACGGTCGTCCAGCACACCCTGGAGGCCGCCGAGGACGTGCAGACCCTCGCCAACGGCTACGTGCAGCGGGTGGAGACCGCCGACGGCAAGCCGTTCCACCTCAGCGCCGCGCCGGTGCAGTTCGACGGGGTCGCCGCCCGGCCGCGGCGGGCCCCGGGCTTCAACGAGCACGGCGAGGAGATTCTTGGCGAGCTGGGCATCGACTTCGATACCGTGCTCGACCTCAAGGTCCGCGGCGTCGTCGCCTGACCCGCGAGGCCCGGGGCCGCCCGCGCCCCGGGTCTCACCCATACCTTCGCCCCGGAAGGAGCCCGATGGACCTGCAGGCGCTGGCCGACAGGCTGGAGATCCACGAGCAGCTGGCCCGGTACGCCCGGGGCGTCGACACGGGCGACTGGGAACTGTGGAAGTCGGTGTTCACCCCGGACGCCGTGATCGACTACACCTCGACCTCGGAGCTGCTTCCGGTCGCCAGGCGCGACGAGATGGCGACCATGCTCGCGCAGACGATCGGCCAGGCGCCGATGCGGATGCACTACATCACGAACATCGAGGTGGACCTGGCCGGCGACCGGGCCAAGGTGCGCGCGATGTTCTACAACCCGATGCAGCTGCCGGGGATGGCTGACCGCAGCTTCTGCGGCGGCTTCTACCACCACGACTTCGTCAGGACGCCGGAGGGCTGGAAGAGCGAGCGCCTGGTCGAGGAGATGGTCTGGTTCGTCAACCCGCCCATCGGGGCGAAGGCCGCCCAGGGCGACTGACGCGGCCGCCGGCTGGCGGGCCCGGCTCGTTCCCAGGGCTGCCCGCCGGCCACGGTCTGACCCAGCCCCTACCCGATCTGTCCGGACTCGTGGCGCGGTTCGCCGGCCAAGGCGCTAGTTGGCTTCCTGGGCGGCGTCCGTGGCTCCCAGGTGCTCGACGCTGGAGGGCTGGATGCTGGGAGGCGGCTCCTGGATCAGCTCGCCGCAGACGGTACGCATCGGGACGAACTGGGTGCCGTGCTCGTCGATATAGACGAACGAGGCGCACTCGTTGGGCTGGCCGCGGTTCGTCGACAGGTCGACCGGCTCGGGGATCAGGCCGGTGCCGTCGTACGAGGTGACCTGGCCCAGGCTGCTGATCACCAGTTCCCTGGTCGGGCAGGGGCCCGCCTGCTGGATGCCCAGCAGGAACAGGTCGGTGGCCAGCCAGCCCCAGACGGCCGCCTCCTCGGTCGGCGGCTGCAGCTGCGGGGCGTGCAGCCGCATCGCCTCCAGCACCCGGGCGTGCGCGGCGGTGCGCATCTCGAACGGCAGGACCGTCGTGAAGATCACCGTGCCGGCGAGGGTCTGGCCGGCGCGGTCCAGCACCTCGCCGTCATAGCCGCGGCCGAGCACCACCGCCCGCAGCTCGACGCCCGCGTTGCGGATGGCGGGCAGCAGCCGGGCGAGCTCGTCGGCCGGGATGTCGGCGACGATGGCGTCGACCCGGTTGGTCCGCAGCCGCTCCGCGACCGCGTCGATGCTGGTCAGCCCCGGCGTCAGGGTGATCTCCAGCGGGACCGGCACGCCGGCCTGGTTCAGGCTGGACACGTACTGGCGGGCGTAGGCCGCGCTCGTCCGGTCGAGCTCCACGCTGAGCACGGCCGCCCGGGTGCCGCCCCGCGAGCGCACGACCTCGCCGAAGACCGTGGACGAGCCGGCGGCCAGGTAGTTCCAGGAGAACATGTTGTCGTGCTCGCCCCAGACCCGGTCGCTGCCGAGCCCGGTGACCGGGACGCGCTGCTGGGCCAGGTAGCCGGCGGAGCCGGCGGCCGAGCCGGGCGCCTCGATGACCCCGAGGACCTGCTCCTGGGCGACCAGCTCGCGGGCGGCGACCAGGTTGCCGTGGTCGTTGGACCGGTCGTCCCGCCAGACGTAGCGGATCGTCCGGCCGTTGATCCCGCCGCGCGCGTTGGCCTCGCCGATCCTGGCGTCGACGCCGGCGCGGAACGCCTGCACGATGGCGGACGTCGCGCCGGTGTCCCCCCAGAGCAGGCCGGCGGTGATCTCGGTTTCGGTCACCCCCGGGGCCGGCGCGCAGGTGACCGCCGACGCCGCGCCGCCGGAGTCCCCGCCGCCGGCGCAGGCGGACAGGAGCGCCAGGCCACAGGCTGTGACCGCGGCCAACACCGGGCGCAGCGGCGACCACCGCGGCAGCCTGCCGGGCGGTGTCGATGAGTTGACTAATCCGTTGATGATTGCGGATCGTGGCTGGTCCGCTTCATGTCCGCAAGTACCCAATTGGGGGTCTTGCGACAAACGTCTTATGCCGGTTGGTCATCCGACGGACGCGGCGCGTCGCCGTTGTGCTACTGTACGCCGTCCTTCGACGTGGCGCCGGAGATCGACTTGAGCTCGAGGAAGCCCTCGATGCCCTCGCGGCCCAGCTCCCGGCCGATCCCGCTGGCCTTGACGCCGCCGAATGGTGCCGCCGGGTCCATGCTGTAGGCCTCGTTCACGCCGAAGGTGCCGCTGCGCACCCGGCGGGCGACGGCGAGGCCGCGCTCGGCGTCGGCCGTCCACACCGAGCCGGACAGGCCGTACTCGGTGGCGTCGGCGATCCGCACCGCGTCGGCCTCGTCGCCGTAGGGCAGGACCGACAGCACCGGGCCGAAGATCTCCTCCTGTGCGATCCGCATGTCCGCCTCGACGTCGGCGAACAGGGTCGGGCGGACGTACCAGCCGCGGTCGACGCCGTCGGGCAGCCCGGTGCCGCCGACCACCAGCCGGGCGCCCTCGCGCTGGCCGAGGTCGATGTAGCCGCGCACCCGCTCCTGCTGGCGGCGGGCCACCAGCGGGCCGATCTCGGTCGCCGGGTCGGCCGGGTCACCGGTCGGGATGGTCTCGACCATGGCCGCCAGCGCGTCGACCATCTCCCGGTAGCGGGAGCGGGGGACCAGCACCCGGGTCTGGGCGACGCACGCCTGGCCGCTGTTCATCAGCCCGGCGATCCTGATGCCCTCGGCGACCGTCGCCGGGTCGGCGTCGTCGAGCACCACCGCGGCCGACTTGCCGCCGAGCTCGAGGCTGACCCGCCGCAGCTTCGCGCCGCAGTCGGCGGCCACCTTGCGACCCGCGGCGGTGGAGCCGGTGAACGACACCTTGTCGACGCCGGGGTGGTTGACCAGGTACTCGCCGATCTCCCGGCCAGCCGGCAGGATGCTGACCACGCCCGGCGGGATCTCGGCCCGCTCCAGCAGCCCGGCCAGCCAGAAGGCGTCCAGCGGCGCCTCGGGCGACGGCTTGAGCACCACCGTGCAGCCGGCCAGCAGCGCCGGCACGAGCTTGTTGATGGTCAGGAACATCGGCATGTTCCACGGGATGACGGCGGCGACCACGCCGACCGGCTCCCGGCGCACCAGCAGGTCGGCGCCGAAGAAGCCCGGCCGCCGCTCCTCCCAGGCCAGGCTCTCGGCGATGCCGGCGTAGGCGGTCATCATCGCCAGCGGCAGGCCGGCGTGCGCCGCCCGCGCGAACGTGATCGGCGCCCCCATCTCGGCGCTGATCAGCTGGGCCAGCTCGCCCCGGCCCGGCTTGTACAGCGCGGCGAGCCGGCGGATGGCGGCGACGCGCTCGGCCGGGTCGAGCCGCGGCCACGGGCCGTCGTCGAAGGCGGCCCTGGCGGCGGCGACGGCGCGGTCGACGTCGGCCGGGACCGGGTCCGGCACCCGGGCGATGACCTCCTCGGACGCCGGCGAGACGACCTCGGTCGTGCCGGTGCCGGCCGGCGCGGCCCACTCGCCACCGATGAACAGCCTGTCGTGTACCTGCATGGGTCCTCCCGTCGTCGGCCACCGGCCGGCGGGCGCCGCCCGGACCGGCCAGCGGCCGGCGGGCACCCGTGCCGGGGCGCTGGCGGTGGGCGTGGCCATCGCCGTGCCTCCCTGGACGACGCCACCCGCTGAGGGCACTATTGTCGCCATCCGAGCACAGCATCATCAGCAACTGCGCATCAGCGCCAACGGATTCCGATAGTATCATTCTCGAAGTCGGAGATCTGCTTTACCGACAGGGCAGGCGTGCTGGCACGCCGAGCCGCCCGCCCCGGCGGCGGCCACTGCGAGGGAGGTTGGGCCGTGACCACACGACGGACCGCTGTCGTCACCGGCGGTGGCTCGGGGATCGGGCGGGCCTGCGCGGTCCGGCTCGCGGCGGACGGGTTCGCGGTCGCGGTGCTCGACCTGAACGAGGACGCGGCCATCCGGGTGGCCAAGGAGATCGCCGAGGCCGGTCACGTGGCCGCGGCGTTCCGGGCCGACGTGGGCGAGCGGGCGGCGGTGAACGCGGCGATGGACGCGGTCCGGCAGGCCTTCGGCCCGATCCAGGTGCTGGTGAACAACGCCGGGGTCACCGGGACGCACGCCTTCATGAAGATCACGGACGAGCTGTGGGACCGGATCATCCGGGTCAACCTGACCGGCGCGTTCTACTGCTGCCAGGCGGTGGTGCCGGACATGGTCGCGGCCGGCTGGGGGCGGATCGTGAACATCTCCTCGTCCAGCGCCCAGGGCGGCCAGCCGTTCATGGTGCACTACGTGTCGTCGAAGGCGGGCCTGATCGGCCTGACCAAGGCGCTCGCGCTGGAGCTCGGGCCCAGGGGGATCACCGTCAACACGATCCCGCCCGGGTTCGTCGACACCCCGATGCTGCGCGACGCCGAGGGCCGGGGCCATCTCGGCGGCTCCGTCGACGAGCACGCCCAGCGCACCCCGGTCCGCCGGCCCGGCCGGCCGGAGGACATCGCCGCCGCCTGCTCGTTCCTGTGCCGGGACGAGGCCGGCTACATCACCGGCCAGATCATCGGCGTCAACGGCGGCCGCAACACCTGAGGCCGCCGTCACCCGCCCGGGCGCCGCGGGTGGCGACCGGGCGGGCGGTGGTCAGCTACCGGCGGGCGCCAACCTGGGGCCCGCGACGTCGGCGGTCAGTTCTTCGCGACGTACTGGACCTGGATGTCGGTGTAGGCGGCCAGGCCCCACGGGCCGTTCTCGACGCCGATGCCGCTCCACTTCACCCCGCCGAACGGCTGGTGCGGGCCGAGGGCGATGTGGGTGTTGACCCAGGCGGTGCCGCAGTCGAGGCGGTCGGCCACGGCGAGCGCCCGGTCCGGGTCGGCCGACCAGACCGAGCCGGACAGCCCGTACATGGTGCCGTTGGCCCGGGCGACCACCTCGTCGACGTCCCGGTAGGGGATGACCGGCAGCGCCGGGCCGAACTGCTCCTCGTCGACGATCCGGGTGCCCTCGGTGGCACCGGCGAGGATTGTCGGCTGGAAGAAGTAGCCGGGCCCGTCGATCGGCGCTCCGCCGGTGGCCGCCTTCGCCCCGCCCGCGAGCGCCTCGGCGACCAGCTCGCGCACCCGGTCGAACTGCGGCCGGTTCTGCACCGGGCCGAGCTCGGTCTGCGGGTCCATGCCGTCGCCGACCCTCGCCGCCGCGGCCCGGGTGGCCAGCGCGTCGACCACGTCGCCGTGCAGCCGCTGTGGGACGTAGAGCCGCTTGATCGCCGAGCAGACCTGGCCGGAGTTCGTGAACGCCCCGGAGAAGAGCCTCTCGGTGATCTCGGCCGGGTTGACGTCGTCGAGCAGGATGGCGGCGTCGTTCCCGCCGAGCTCGAGGGTGACCCGCTTGAGGTCGGGCGCCGCCGAGGCGGCGATGTGCTTGCCGGTCGCGACCGACCCGGTGAAGCTGATCTTGCGGGGGACCGGGTGCGCGGTCATCCACCTGCCCAGCTCGTCTCCGCCGGAGACGACGTTGAGCACGCCCGGCGGGAGCACCTCGGCGAGGACCTCGGCCATCAGCAGGGTCGAGCGCGGGGTGAACGGCGATGGCTTGAGCACCATCGTGTTGCCGGCCAGCAGCGCCGGGCCGATCTTCCAGGCGGCGAGCATGACCGGGAAGTTCCACGGGGTGATCGCCGCGACGACGCCGACCGGGCGGCGCACCACCTCGGCGCGGGCCCGCTCGTCGTCCTGGATGACCTCGCGCTGCAGCGGAAGCTCGGCGAAGTAGTTCAGCCAGTAGCTGGCGCCGTTGGCCTCGCCGCGCGCCGCCTTCAGCGGCTTGCCCTGCTCGGCGGTCAGCACCGGGGCGATCCGGTCCACCGCGCCGCGCAGCGCCGCCGACGCCTGGCGCAGCGCCGCCCGGCGGGCGTCCTCGTCCCGGCGCCAGTCGGTGAACGCCTTGGCCGCCGCGGCGAACGCCTCGTCGAGCTGCTCGCGGGAGCAGTCCGGGGCGTCGGCGTGCACCGCGCCGGTGGCCGGGTTGACGACTCCGAACGTGGCCGGCGCCGCCCGGCGCTCCCCATCGATGATCATCGAGACGTCGGACATGGGCACCTCTGCTCTGCCGCCGCGGTGCCGGCCGAAGACCCGGCACCTCCTGATGGTGTGTTAGGTGTCGGCTCGCTCACGGTCAACCGATCTGGGCCGGTGGCGGCCTGCCGGGCCGCGGGAGAGGCGGGAGCGGACGCGGCGGGCTGGCCGACGGCCACCCACCGCCGCCAGCCCGCCGCGCCGGTCAGCCGGCCGACGAGGTCTCGGTGGCCAGCCGCACGAGCTCGCCGGCGCGGACCTTGCCGACCTCGGTCCGCGGCAGCTCGTCGAGCTGGACGAAGCGGACCGGGATCTTGTACGGGACGAGCCGCTCCCGGGCGAACGCGGCCAGCCCCGCCGGGTCGAGGGCCACGCCGGGGCGGGCGACGACGAACGCCCACGGGACCTCGCCGAGGCGGTCGTCCGGGACCCCGACGACGGCGGCGTCGGCGACCTGCGGCAGCAGCCGGATGACCTCCTCGACCTCGCCGGGGAACACCTTCAGGCCGCCGCGGTTGATCATGTCGGAGACCCGGCCCTCGATCCAGACGAAGCCGTCCTCGTCGATCCGGGCGATGTCGCCGGTGCGGAACCAGCCGTCCGGGGTGAGCCGGTCGCCGAGCGCCGTGCCGTCCGCGTATCCGGCGGAGACCGCCGGGGTGCGCACGTAGAGCTCGCCCTGGCCGCCCGGCTCGACGTCCCTGCCGTCCGGGCCGACGATCCGCGGCGTGACACCGGCGTGCGGCCGGCCGACCGAGCCGAGCTTGGAGTCGCCGAACTGCCGGGCGTCGGCGGCGTTCCAGCCGATGATCTCGCCACCGATCTCGGTCTGGCCGTAGCAGTTGAGCACGGTGACGCCGAACTTGTCGCGGAACATCCGGGCACGCAGCGGCGACAGCGGCGCCGTGATCCCGCGGACGTAGCGCAGCGGCTCCAGCGAGGTGATCCCGGGGTCGTCGGTGAGCATGGTCATCGCCGCCGGCGGCAGCACGGTCGAGCGGATCCGGTGCCGCGCGACCGCCCTGGCGAACGCCGCCGTGGTGAACGTCGGCATGATCACCGCTGGCGCGCCGACGCGGAACGCGAACAGCACGTTGTAGATCCCGGCCGACAGCGCCATCGACGTCGGGATGAGGTTCGGCATCGGGGCCTTGCGCCGGGCAAGCTGGTCCTTCGCCTGGTCGCCGACCAGCTTGGCCAGCACCGGCTCCAGCAGCGCCAGGTAGCCGGAGTGCCGCAGCAGCACCGGCTTCGGCCGGCCGGTGGTCCCGGAGGTGAACTGGACCAGCGCGATGTCGGCGTCGTGCGCCGGCACCCCGTCCGGGGTGCGCCGGCCCGGCACCGCCTCGCCCCAGGTCGGCTCGGCGGCGTCCGGGCCGCCGGTGGCGACGACGACCGGCAGCGGGCCGTCGGTGAACCGGCCGGCCCACTCCGGCAGGGTGACCACCGCCGCCGGGCGCACCGCCGCCAGCAGGTAGGCCACCTCGTCGTCGCTGATCCGGGGGTTGAGCGGGACGTAGACCGCCTCGGCCGTCCAGACGCCGAACATCGCGGCGACGACCTCGGCGCCGTTCGGCAGCATGACCGCGACCGGGTAGCCGGGCGCGACCCCGGCCGCCGTCAGCGCCCTCGCCAGCGCCTCGGCCCCGCGGCGCAGCGCCGCCCGCGTGACCTGCCGCTCCTCGACGAAGACGGCCGGGGTGGTCTCGTCGTCGGCGCGCGGCTCCAGCAGGTCGACGAGCCTCATGCCGCGCCTTCCTCCCCGTCCTTCGCCTCGGCGGCCCCGGCATCGGCCGCCCTGGCGGCGTCGGCGCGGGCCGCGGCCGCGACCACCGACTCCGGCTTCGGCTCGGGCTCCAGGTCGGCCCACTTGGCCGGGCGCTTCTCGACGAACGCCGCCGGGCCCTCGAGCTGGTCGGGGTGGCCCCAGACCGAGACCAGGTGGGCCGCGCCGGCCCTGCAGGCCGCGGTCAGGCCGTCCTCCAGCGCGCCCCACAGCGCCCGCTTGGTCGCCCGCATCGCCACCGGCGAGTTGCGGGCGATCATCTCGGCGACCTCGGCTGCCCGCTCGCGCAGCCGCGACGGCGGGTCGACGACCTCGCTGACCATGCCCAGCTCGTACGCGCGGCTGACCGGCATCCGCTCGTGCGCGCCGACCAGCGCCATCCGCATCACCGGCTCGAACGGCATCTTGCGCAGCAGCGCCATCAGCTCGAACGAGACCACCTGGCCGACCGACACGTGCGGGTCGAAGAAGGCGGCGTCGGAGGAAGCGATCACGATGTCGGCGTCCGCGACGAAGTGGAACCCGCCGCCGCCACACAGCCCGTTGACCGCGGCGATCACGGGCTTCTCCACCTTCTGGTGCCAGGAGGTGAAGTGCAGGTCGAAAACCTCGGCCTCGGCGCGGTAGCGCTCCATCCCCACGCCGTCCGTCGCGATCTCGGCGACGTCGACGCCGGTCTGGAACGCCCGGCCCTCCCCGGTGTGCACGATGACCCGCACCTCGGGGTCGTGGTCGAGCTCCAGCCAGGCCTTGGCCAGCTCGTCGCGCATCCGGTTGTTCATCGCGTTGAGCTGCCTGGGCCGGTTGAAGATCAGCCAGCCGATCTGGCCGCGCCTGGCGACGACCAACGTGTCGTAGCCCGGGTAGACCTTGTCGAAGTCGGCCTCGGACGCTGGCGTGCCCGGCGCGTTCGTCACCGTCATCTCCCTCCTGCCTGGGTCCCCGACGCCTGGCTCGCCGGTACCGGGCCCGCCGGTGCCGGAGTCCTGGATGCCAGCACCTTCTGCTGCTCCGCCGCACGGTCGAGCGGCGCCCAGCGGGCTTCCCGCTTCTCGACGAACGCCGCCGGTCCCTCGACCTGGTCGGGGTGGCCCCACAGGCCGACGAGGTCCGCGGCGGCTGCCCGGCAGGCCCGCGTCAGGCCGTCCTCCAGCGCCCGGTAGAGGGCGCGCTTGGTGGCGGCCATCGCCGCCGGCGAGTTGCGGGCGATCTTGTTGGCGAGCGCCGCGGCCCGCTCGCGCAGCCGCTCCGGCGGGTCGACGACCTCGCTGATCATGCCGAGCTGGTAGGCCCGGGCGGCCGACAGCGGCTCGTGCCGGCCGGCCAGCGCGAGCCGCATGACCGTCTCGGCGGCCATCTTGCGGGTCAGCGCGATGCCCTCGAACGCGGTCACCTGGCCGACCGAGACGTGCGTGTCGATGAACCGCACGTCGGCTGCGGCGATGACGACGTCGGCGTCGGCGACGAAGTGCAGCCCGCCGCCGACGACCCGGCCCTGCAAAGCCGCGATCACCGGCTTCACCACGCCGCAGTGCCAGCCGGTGATCGCCAGCTCGGCGCGCCTGGTCCGCCGCGACTGCTCGCGCAGCGCCGCCGGGTCCCGGTTGAGCTGGACCACGTCAAGGCCGGTGCAGAAGTCCCTGCCGGCGGCGACGTTGACGATGACCCGCACCTGTGGGTCGCCGTCGAGCTGCGCCCAGGCGCGGGGCAGCTCCTCGAACATCACGCCGTCCATGGCGTTGCCTGACCTCGGCCGGTTCAGCTCCAGCCAGCCGATCGCGCCCTCGCGGCTGACCCGCAGCGTCTGGTAGCCGGGGAAGTCGTGCCGCTCGGGCGCGGCCGTGGATGTGCCTGTGGGCTCGGACATCAGCTGCGGGGTACGTCCTTCCATGGCTTGCCGCGGTAGGGGTCGGGCTCGCGTGGCAGTCCCAGCACCCGCTCGGCCAGGATGTTCTTGTTGACCTCGGTGGTGCCGCCCTCGATCGTGTTGGCCCGGCTGCGCAGCATCCCGCGCACCTCGTGCGGCAGCGCCTCGGCGTAGACCTCGGCCGGGTCGAGCGGCTCGCCGTCCTGGCCGGCGTGCTCGGTGCCGGGCAGCAGCTCGGACTCCCACGCGGCGCCGTAGGGGCCGAGCAGGTCGGCGGCCAGCGCCTGGGTGCGCTGGTTGAGGTCGCCCTGGTGGACCTTGCCGATCGAGCTCTCCGGGCCGGGGGCGAGCCCGGCCGCCACCCGCGCCCGGATCCGCTCGTTCGTCCAGGCCCGGATGCGCTCCTCGCTGTAGAGCTTGGCGATCTCCTGGCGGACGACCGGGTCGTCCCAGCCGCCTGGCCGGCCCTCGGCGCTCACCTGCCTGGCCAGCCGCACGAGGTGCAGCGCGCCCGACCCGCCGATCCGGTCGACGCCGCCGGAGCCCGAGCCGGACACCATCTGCCGCTCGCCGGACAGCGTCGCGCCGGCCACCCGCCAGCCGTCGCCGACCGCGCCGACCCGCTGGCTGTCCGGCACCACCGCGTTGTCGAGGAAGACCTCGCAGAAGTCGACCTCGCCGGTGATGTGCCGCAGCGGGCGCACCTCGACGCCCGGCTGGCGCATGTTGATCAGGAAGTAGGTCAGGCCGTTGCGCTTGGGCACGTCCGGGTCGGTCCTGGCCAGCAGCACGCCGAAGTCGGCCATGAAGCCCCAGGTCGTCCACACCTTCTGGCCGGTGACCAGCCAGTTGTCACCGTCGCGCACCGCCCGGGTGGCCAGCGACGCCAGGTCCGAGCCGGCGCCGGGCTCGGAGAACAGCTGGCACCAGATCTCCTCGTTGCGCACGATCGGCGGCAGGAACCGGAGCTTCTGCTCCTGCGTGCCGTGCGCGAACAGCGCCGCGGCGGCGTTGGCCAGGCCCAGCGGGTTCAGCCGGCCCAGGTTGTACGGCGCCAGCTCGGCCTCGGCCGCCTTCGCTGCCTCGGCCGACAGGCCAAGGCCGCCGTACTCCGGCGCCCAGCGCGGCGCCACCAGGCCGGAGTAGCCGAAGACCGGGTACCAGCGTTCGTAGTCCGCCCGGGTGCGCACCTTGCGGATGGCCGCGCGCCCGCCGGCGGCCGCCTCCCGCCAGGCCAGCGGCACGTTCGCCGTGACCCACTCGCGGACCACCCTGCGGGCCTGCTCCGGCGAGGCGTCCGGGGCGAGCAGCAGCCGCCCGTCCGGCCCGACCGGGCCCGCGAACTGCACCGCGGGCTTCGCTTCGGATGTCGTCGTCATTGCGCTCACCGTCCCCGGAACTCGGGCCGACGCTTGTTGGCGAAGGCGGCCAGCCCTTCCCGGAAGTCCTCGCTGCGCGAGGACAGCTCCATGCCGAACGCCTCGTTGCGCAGGTGGTCGTCGAGGTTCGTCCACGCGCCCACGTGCATCAGCCACTTCGACAGGCCGAGGCCCACCGTCGGACCGCTCGCCAGCCTGGCGACGACCTCGTCGACCGTCGCCTCCAGCTCGTCGGCCGGCGCCGTGGCGTGGATGAGGCCCCACTCCAGCGCCGTGGCCGCGTCGACCCGCTCGCCGAGCAGCAGCATCCGCCGGGCCCGCACCTCGCCGATGCGGCGCGGCAGCAGCCAGGTCAGGCCGCTGTCCGGGGTGAAGCCGCGCTCGCTGAACGGCGCCCAGAACCGGGTGTCGCTCGCGGCCACGGTGAAGTCGGCGGCCACGGCCAGCGCCAGCCCGATCCCGGTGGCCCAGCCGCTCGTCACGCAGACCACCGGCGTCTGCACCGAGCAGACCAGCGGGATCAGCCGGTGCGCCTGGTAGGGCAGCCGGCGCTGGATCGAGCCCGCGCGCGGCCTGGGGCCGCCGGCGCTGTTGCGGGCGATGATGTCCGCGCCGCCGCAGAAGCTCTCGCCGTTGCCGCGCAGCACGATCACCCGGACGGCCTCGTCGGTGCCGGCCCGCTCGATCGCGTCGATCAGGCCGTACATCATCGGGTCGTTGATCGCGTTGCGCTTCTCCGGCCGGTCCAGGGTCAGCCGCAGCACCGGGCCGTCGAGCTCGACCGCAAGCCCAGGGGCCGAGGCGTAACCGTCACCGGCGAGGCCGCTCACCTGGCCTGCCCCTGCGCCGACTCCTGCTCCTGCTGCTCGTGCTGCTCCTGCTCGCGGAACCGCTCGACGATCGCGTCGAGGGTGTTCTGCAGGTTGCCGCGGCCGCCGGGCGGGTCAGGCAGCCGGACCGGGCCGTGGCTCCGGCTCGGCAGCAGGATGGTGGCGGTGCCGGGGGTGGTGAGCTCGCCGCGCTGGTTGGTGGCGCTGATCTCCAGGTCGACGGCGGGCCGGTCGCCCTCGGCCAGGTACTTGCGGACCACCGTGCCGCGCAGCCACTGGGTGTCGCCGACGTAGTTGAACCGGCGGAACTCGCAGCGCAGCTTCCACAGCCAGGCGTCGTCGCCCATCCAGTCGGTGCACAGGTGGATGAGCCAGGTCTCGCGCATCCGGCCGTAGTCGTAGGTGGTGGGGTTACCGATCTTCTTGGCGAGTTCGGTGTCCCAGTGCACCCGCTGGTGGACGTCGGGGACGTTCAGCTCGTCCCGGAAGTAGAAGTTCGGGATCCGCCCGCGGTTCTGCGCGCCGAGCCGCAGCGCGGCCACGCCGT
This sequence comes from Frankia sp., assembly GCA_019689615.1. Classification (GTDB taxonomy): domain Bacteria; phylum Actinomycetota; class Actinomycetes; order Frankiales; family Frankiaceae; genus Pseudofrankia. Next base: position 42,343 of record JADGHD010000001.1, read on the forward strand.
AGAGGCCCATGCCCATGCCGACGTGCCAGCAGACCATGTCGGTGACCGTGAGCGGGCCCTTGACCATCGGCCCGACCGGGTCGCCCACCTGCACGTCCTCCCAGTAGCGCGGCTCGGCGCCGCGGCGCATCCCCGGCTCGGCCGCGTACTGGGCCTCGATCTCGGCGATCTGCTCGTCGGTGTACGGCCTGATCTCGATCTTCGAGTACTTGCCGCGCTCCCGGGACCTGGTCCGCTCGGTGCGCACCATCAGCCGGTACTGGCCGCACAGCGGGGTGCCGGTCTCGTCCATGAAGACCTGGCCGAGCCACTCGTGCACGGCCCGGCCGGCGAACTCGCTCTTCTTGTCGAACACGCCGACCAGCGCGTTGCGCCGGCGCACCCGCAGGTTGGGCCGCAGCGGCGCCCACCACTCCCGGGATGCCGCGGAGTAGAAGGCGTGCACCCCGCGCAGCGGGTCGCCCTTCATCAGGTCACGCAGCTCGTCCGGGACCCGGGTGACCTCGTCCTCGCCGATCAGCGTGTCCCCGCCGACCAGCGGCGGCGGCGCGATCGGCCCGCCCCACACCGAGGCGGTGGCGTGGTCGGGGTCGCACCACAGCGGGTTGTCGTCGCCGTAGCAGCGGGCGACGATCCGGAACGTGTCCGTACCCGGGCGCAGGTAGTGCGGGGGAGCGGTGTGCGGCTCGGGGATGCCGATCCGGGCGCGCAGCCGGGCGATCCCCTCGTCCGTGATCACGCCACCTGGGGTGCGCTCCCGGGGCCTGGCCGCCGCGCCGTCCCCGGTGCTGGCGCTGGCCGTGCTGGCGGTGGAGGTGGCGTCGGTCGCGGTGGCGTCGCTGGCGTTCGTGACCATGGGGCGCCTTTCGGTCGTCCAGGGGAGCGATGGCTGGTGCTGGCGGCGGGCGGCCGGCGGGGCGGCGCCGGCTGCCGCCGGCCCGCCCCGCCCTGGCCAGGCCCGGTCAGTCCGCCGGCAGGCTCAGCCCGAGCAGCTTCGCCGCGTTGTCGCGGGCGATCTTGTTGATCTGGTCCTGGGGCAGGTGGCCGAACTGGCGGGCCGCGGCCTCGCGGGACGCCGGCCAGGTGCCGTCCTGGTGCGGGTAGTCGGTCTCGAAGACGATGTTGTCCACGCCGACCCGGTCGAGCAGGCTGACGCCGACCGCGTCCTTGAAGAAGCAGCTGTAGACCTGGCGACGGTAGTAGGTCGACGGCGGCTCGGGGCAGTTGTCCTGGCCGTGTGCCCAGCCGCGGTGGGTCAGCCACACGTCGTCGGCCCGGTCGAGCACGTACGGGATCCAGCCGATCTGCGCCTCGGCGTACAGGAGCTTGAGGTCGGGGAAGCGGTGCAGCACGCCGGAGAACATGAAGTCGACGAGGCTCGCCGCGCTGTTGCCGAAGATGATGGTGGCGTTGACCGCCTCGGGCGCGTCCGCGGAGGTCTGCGGGGTCTTCGTGCCCGAGCCGATGTGCATCGCGATCACGGTCCCGGTCTCCGCGCACGCGGCAAAGAACGGGTCCCAGTAGCCGGAGTGCAGGCTCGGCAGGTCCAGGTAGGCGGGAAGCTCGCTGAACGCGACCGCGCGCACGCCCCGGGCCGCGTTGCGGCGCACCTCGGCGGCCGCGAGGTTGACGTCCCACAGCGGCACCAGGCACAGCGGCAGCAGCCGGCCGCCCGACGTGCCGCACCACTGTTCGACCATCCAGTCGTTGTAGGCCTCGACGCAGAGCTTCGCCAGCTCCTTGTCCCTGCCCCAGAGGAAGATCTGCCCGCAGAACCGCGGGTAGTTCGGGAAGCAGAGCTGGGCCTGGACCCCGTTGATGTCCATGTCGGCGATGCGGTCGGCCACCTTCCAGCAGCCGGGGCGCATGTCGTCGAAGGTGATGCCGGCCATCGAGACCTCGTCGGCCGGGACGCCGGCGGCGGCGATGTAGCGCTTGAGGCTGGTCCACCGGCCCTCGTACACCCACCAGGCGACGTCGGGGCCCTCGGTGCCAGGCTGCTCGATGTAGGTGGCGCCGGCGAGCTTCACCTCGCCCGCGGGCGCGTGCACGATGCGCGGCCCTTCCTCGCGGTAACGGGCTGGAAGGCGCGAGGTCCACACATCCGGCGGCTCGACCACGTGCGCGTCGACGTCGATCAGCTTCGGGATCCTCGCCAGGACCGACTCGTCGACGGGCGCCTCGACGGGGTCGAGAGTCATCTGGTCTGCCATGGCTGCACCTACCACCGATCTGTCTGCCGCGTCCCAGTACCGCTGGCTTGTCGCCGTGGGTCTTCCGAGACTGTGTGTCGCGGGATCCGCCCGGGCTGGGCGGCCGGCCGGGAAACCCCCGGCCAGCAGTTCCGGCCTTCGGGCAAGTGCTAGCATAATGTATACGATCTGAGATCGCCACCGCTCGCGACCGACCACCGCCGCG
>JADGHD010000839.1 GCA_019689615.1 Frankia sp.
TGGGCGCTGCTCGGCCTGATCGCCGCCGGCCGGGTCGGCGATGGCGAGATCGGCGCGGCCGCCGCCCGCGGCGCCGCCTGGCTCGCCGCGACCCAGACCCCCGCGGGGACCTGGCCGGAGGATCAGTTCACCGGCACCGGCTTCCCCGGCTTCTTCTACATCAACTACAACCTGTACCGGCTGGTCTGGCCGGTGATGGCCCTGGGCCGCTACCAGCGGGCGCTCGCGGGCGAGCTGCACTGACAGCCGAGCTCCACCGAGAGCCGCTGGTCGCCTTCCCACCGTTGTCGCCGGCCGGCCACCCGCCGGCCGACCGGCACCCCGGTTGCCGCCACGCCCGCCGGACCCGCGAGGATCATCCCGACGACCTCGGACCGCCCGGCCGGCAGGCCGCCCACCCCGGCCTGGCGGCCAGACCGGGAGAGCAGATGAGCGCGACCGCCCCGACCGCTGCCAGCTCCGCTGGCAACGCGCCGACCGGACTCGAGGACACCCTGGCGGCGGCGGCCGGCGCGGCCGGCCCGTTCGGGGCGCTCCCCCCGGCGCGGCGCGCGGCGATGCTGCGGGCGGTCGCCGACGTGCTGGACGCCGACGCCGACGCGCTGGTGGAGCTCGCCGGCGCGGAGAGCCACCTGCCACGGGGACGGCTGCGCGCCGAGCTGGTGCGCACCACGTTCCAGCTGCGGCTGTTCGCCTCGCTGCTCGACGACGGCGGCTACCTGGGGATCACGATCGACGAGCCGGACCAGGCCTGGCCGACCGGCCCGCGGCCGGCGCTGCGCCGGATGCTCGTCCCGGTCGGCCCGGTGCTGGTCTTCGCCGCCTCGAACTTCCCGTTCGCGTTCAGCGTCGCCGGCGGCGACACCGCGGCGGCGCTGGCCGCGGGCTGCCCCGTGCTGCTCAAGGCACACCCCGGCCACCCCCGGCTGTCCCGGCGCACCGGCCGGCTCGTCGCCGACGCGCTGGGGGCGGCCGGCGCCCCCGCCGGCACGTTCGCCATCGTCGAGGGCGACGAGGCCGGGCGGGCCGCGCTCGTCGACCCGCGGGTGCGGGCCGCCGCGTTCACCGGCTCCGCCCGCGTCGGCCGGCTGCTGTTCGACCTGGCCGCCGGCCGCCCCGACCCGATCCCGTTCTACGGCGAGCTGGGCAGCACCAACCCCGCCTTCGTCACCCCGGCGGCCGCCGCCACGCGCGGCGCCGAGATCTGGGCCGGCTACGTCGAGTCGTTCACCCTCGGCGCCGGCCAGTTCTGCACCAAGCCGGGCCTGCTCGTCGCCCCGGCCAACACCGCAGAGCAGGCGCTGGTCGCCGCCCTCGCCGGGCGCGCTGGCGCGCCCCTGCTCAACGAGCGCATCGCCGACGGCTACCGCGCGGGCCTGGCCACCCTGACCGGCCACCCGGGCGTGCGGGTGCTGGTCGGCGGCAGCGCCGAGCCGCAGCCGGCGCCCGGCGCCGCGCCGGGCCCCGTCCCGCCGTCGCTGGTCACGACCACGGCCGGGGAGCTGCTGCGCGACCGCGCGGTGCTGGCGGCCGAGGTGTTCGGCCCGGTCTCGGTCCTGGTCACCTACACCGACCCGGGCGAGCTCGTGGCCGTCGCCCGCGCGCTCGACGGCCAGCTCACCGCCACCGTGCACGCCGAGGACCGCGACCCGGCCGACGCGGCACTCGCCGCCGAGCTGTTGCGCGAGCTCACCGAGCGGGCCGGCCGGGTGATCTTCAACGGCTGGCCGACCGGGGTCAGCGTCACCCCGGCGATGACCCACGGCGGCCCATACCCGGCCACGACGTCGCTGTTCACCTCGGTCGGCACGACGTCGATCGCCCGGTTCCTGCGCCCGGTCACCTACCAGGGCCTGCCCGACGCGCTGCTGCCCGAGCCGCTGCGCGACGCCAACCCCTGGAACCTGCCGCGCCAGGTCAACCGGGCCGGCCAGCCGGCGGGCTAGGCTCCGCCGCGCCGGGCGGCGCGCCCTCCCGGCACCCCACGAGACCCCGCGTCCCCTCTCGGCCCCGCCGGGACGTGCCGGTGG
>JADGHD010000840.1 GCA_019689615.1 Frankia sp.
ACGCGTCCTCCCCACCCAGCCCTTCCCGCGTGACATCGGCGGCTCCTGAGGACGGCCGGTCACGACGTAGTGCCTGCTCGGGCACGTCGGTGCTGGCCGTGGCTGCTCCCGCCGCGTCGGCGTCGGTGCTCATGCGCGTCTCCCTGCCTGGTGATGTCGTGGCGGCAGGACACCGCCGGCAGGGAATCTACACTGATGGGTATCCAAAGTTAAACGGATGAGTTCAAATACGCCTCCGGTCAGGGGCGATGACGTGCGTACGATCGGCGACGTGGCCGACAGTGAGCAGCACCCCGCCAGGCGTGGGCGGGTCGCCAAGCGGGAGGCGATCCTGGCGGCGGCGCTGCGGGTGTTCGTCCAGGACGGCTACGCGGCGGCCGGCATCGACCGGATCGCGGCTCTGGCGGGAGTGGCGAAGCCGACGGTCTACAACCACTTCGGCGACAAGGAAGCGCTCTTCCGCTCCGTGATGTTGGACTCCGCCCGCCGTTCGGCGGCCAAGATCATTGAAGCGCTCGACGCGCGCCTGGGCGGCAGGAACGCCCCGACCGACGATCTCGCCGAGCGGCTGACCGATGTCGCCCACGTCATCCTGGAGTGCCAGCTCAGCGACGAGGGATGGGCCCTGCAACGCCTCCTCTACGCGGAGGCCTCCCGGATGCCCGACCTCTATGACGAGGTCGCCAGGGTCGGCGGCCAGCCAGTCGTCAACGCCCTCGCCGGCTGGCTCGCCCGTTTGGCGCACCGCGGCGAACTGGACGTCGACGCCCCCGAAACCGCCGCCTCCCAGTTCATGACTCTCATCGCCGGCGACCTACCGGCACTGAGCGCCCTCGGCACCCGCCCCATCAGCCAGGCCGACCTCACCGCCGCGGTCGCCGCCGGCGTGGGCACCTTCCTCCGGGCCTTCGCCCCCGGCGTCGACAGGCCGAAGCAGACCTCGCGGGCCGTCAGCCCGACGCCCCGTCGCGAAGGCTCTCGGTGACGTAGGCAGCCAGCCTGGCGAGCGTCTGCCGGCCGCCCTCGTCCGCGTGGAACTTCTCCAGCGCCTGGTCGCGAAGTTCCCTGGTCGGGAACACCGAGCGCATCTCGATCCGGGTCGCTGTGCCCTCGGGCGTGAGGGTCAGGACCATCTCGAAGGCGTTCGGGTCGTCGTGGGACTCGCCGTGCCGTGTCGCGATCCGCTCCGGCGGGATGATCTCGGTCCAGGTGATCCAGTTCGGGTAGTCGGTCCCGTCCGGCCCGTGCATCACGTAGTCCCATGCGCCGCCGACGCGGAACTCGAACGCCCGTGTGGTCGTGGTGAACCCGTCCGGCCCCCACCACCGCGACAGGTGCCGGACCTCGGTGAACGCCTCGAACACGAGCTCGCGCGGGGCGTCGATGACCCGTGAGATCACGATCTCGCGGTCGGCCGTCGCGGACCGAGCCGGCGCTGCCCGCCCTGTCGCACTCATCCGTCACTCCTCCTGCGTCGTCTGCTTCAGCTCCTGCACGTACGCGTCCAGCCGGTCGAAGCTCTCCTCCCAGAACCGCCGGAACCCGCCGGTCCACTCGTGAACCGGCCGCAGCCCACGGGCGTCGAGGCCGTACAGCCGCTGCTTGCCAGCCCTGCGGTCGCGCACCAGCCCGACCTCCCGCAGCACCCGCAGGTGCTTGGAAGCCTGGGGCTGGCTCATCCCCAGCTCCCGGGCCAGCTCGGTCACCGGCCGTTCACCCGACCGCAGCAGCGCCAAGATCTCCCGCCGCTGCGGCTCAGCGATCGCGTTGAAGACGTCCGACGTCGTAGCTGCCCGCGCCACGAGGCCATCGTATGCCCATATAGGCATGTGTCAACGCTCGGCGGTCCGGCGTGTCTTCCTTGATCGGCTACGGCGTCGAGACGGCCACGTCGTGGGCCCTGCCCGCCGGCCCTCACGTCACTCCAGGCCGTCGCGCTTCCGCGGGACCGGGTCTCGTGGCCCCCCGGGCCGGGCCAGCCCGCATCGGCTTGGGAATTGGTGCGTGTTGTGGGTTGGCGGACCCCTGAT
>JADGHD010000067.1 GCA_019689615.1 Frankia sp.
CGCCCCGCGCGCCGGCCCCGCCCGCCCCCACCCCGGGGCGCGCCGGCGCGGCCGCCGCGAGCAGCCGGGCGGCCGCGGTGTGCTCGGCGAACGGCACGGGAGCCACCACCCGGCCCAGCTCGACGGCGGCGGCCACCAGCGCGGACAGGCCAGCCCCACCACCGCCGGCCCGCTCGTCGACGGCGATCCCCGGCAGCCCGGCGGAGCCCAGCTCGGCCCACAGCCCCGGGCTGTGCCCGAGCGGCTCGGCCGCGCGCGCCGCCGAGCGGTCGGGGTGGCGCGCCAGCACCGCCCCCACCAGCTCCCGCGCCGCCAACGAGGCCTCGTCCCACGAGAGGTCCACACGCTCCTCCAAGAGTCCAGGACTGGGCACACCCCCGGCGGCGCGCGCCAGCGATGTGCTCAGGCGCCGCCCGGGGCGGTGTCGTCACCCGCGCGCACGCGCAGCGGCGGCGCGCCGACGGCCGCGGCCAGCCGCCGCAGCTCGTCGACGAGAACGGGGGACAGAGGGATACCATCGCGCGACCTGGCCTTCTGGCGCTCGTGTTCCGGTTCCCCCGGCAGCCAGATGCGGTCCACGCCGACCGCCGGCTCGCTGCCCCGGATCTCGCGGATCAGCGTGTCGACGGCGGCGGTGAAGACCTCCCGCTGGGCGAACCGCTCCGGGTCGATCGCGATGAACACGACGCCCTTGGCGATCCGGGCGTCGCCGTGCAGCGGCGAGGCGGTGCGCTCGGTCGTCCCGAAGGAGCTGCCGGCCAGCACCCCGGCGAGCAGCTCGACGAGCAGCGCCAGGCCGAAGCCCTTGTGGCCGCCGAACCACTGCAGATGGCGGACGGAGGCGGCCTGTGTGTCGGTCGTCGGCCGGCCGCTGGTGTCGTTGGCCCAGCCGGGCGGGATCGTCGGGTCGCCGCGCTTCTTCGCCAGCAGCAGCTTGTTGCCGGCGACCGCCGTGGTGGCGATGTCGTAGACGATCGTCGGCTCCTCGCCGGCCGGGATCGCGTAGGACAGCGGGTTCGTCGACATCAGCGGGGTGATGCCGCCGAACGGCGGGACGAAGGTCGGCCCGTTCTGCACGCACAGGCAGATCCGCCCCTCGGCGGCGACGCGCGCGGTGTAGGCGCCGAGCGCGCCGAGGTGGGTGGTCTCCCGGACGGCGACCGCCGCGACCCCGTGCTCGGCCGCGCGCGCCGACACCAGCTTCGCCGCCTCCAGCCCGGCGATCTGCCCGAAGCCGAGCCCGCCGTCGAGCACGACGGCCGAGCCGTTGTCGGCGAGCGTCGTCACCGTGGTCCTCGGCGTCAGGTGCCCGTCGGCCAGCCGGGAGGCGTACATCGACATCAGGTGGGCGCCGTGCGAGTCGACGCCGCGCAGGTCCGCCTCGGCCAGCAGCTCGGCGATGACCTCTGCCTGGTCCGACGGCACCTGGTGGCCGACCAGGATGGCCGACAGCGCCGCCCGCAGGTCCTGTGCCGTGACCAGCACCTGGCCGGTTGTCGCCTGGGTGGTCACCGCGGCTCGTCGCCCTCGATGGTGACCCGGTGCAGGGTGCGCTCGGCGCCTCCGGTGTCGCCGACGACGGCGTGCTGGGTGGCCCGGTTGTCCCAGATGATGAGGTCACCGACCTGCCACTTGTGCCGGTAGACGTACTCGGGCCGGCCGACCCGCTGGTAGAGGAAGTTCAGCAGCGGGGCCGACTCCTCCTCGGTCCAGCCGTCGATGCGGGCGGTGTAGTTGCCGTTGACGAACAGGGCCGGCCTGCCGGTGACCGGGTGGCGGGCGACGACCGGGTGCGTGGTCGTCACGTCCTCGCTGGTCAGGCCGGCGGTGGCGGCGAGCTCGGTGCCCTGGTGCACCGCGCGCAGGCCGTCGAGGGTCGCCCGCAGGCCGGGGGAGAGGTCCTCGTAGACCTTCTGCACGTTCGACCACATCGTGTCGCCGCCGTACGGCGGGATCGTGCGGGCGAGCAGGAGGGTGAGCGCCGGCGGCCTGGCGACGTGGGTGGTGTCGGCGTGCCAGGTCTGGGTGACCGGGTTGGGGTCGTAGATCCGCATCACGCCCGGGTAGCCGTCGATCGATGGCACGTACGGGTGGATGGAGATCCTGCCCCAGCGGGCGGCGAAGTCGAGCTGCCCCTGCGGGGGCAGGTTCTGCTGGCCGCGGATGCAGATCACCAGGTGGTCGAGGAAGGCCTGGTAGATGACCTGGAAGGTGTCCTCGTCGATCCCGGCGGCCAGGTCGACGCCGGTGATGAGCGCCCCCAGCGCACCTGTCTGCCGTTCGACCTTGACCTGGGTGGCCGCTGCTGTCGCCACGGCGCCCTCCTTCGTCATGGGCTGCTCTATCTGCATCATTGATATAATATCCAAAGAGTGACCGCTACCGAAGCCGCCGCAGTTCCAGCCGCGTTGACCGGTGGCCAGGCGATGGCCGCGCAGCTGCGCGCCGAGGGCGTCGAAGTGATCTTCGGCCTGCCCGGCGACCAGCTCATGGCCGCCCTGGACGCCCTGGTGGACGTCCCCGAGATCCATTACATCGTCACCCGGCACGAGCAGGCCACGACCTACATGGCCGACGGGTACGCCCGCACGGCTGGCCGCCCGGGCGTGGCCATGGTCGTCCCCGGCGTCGGTGTCTACAACGCCGCGTCGGGCCTGGCCACCGCCTACGCCTGCTGCTCCCCGGTGCTGCTGCTGGCGGGCCAGGTCAACCGGCACGGCATCGGCCGTGGCCTTGGCCTGCTGCACGACGTCCACGACCAGCTCGAGATCGTCCGCCCGGTGACCAAGTGGGCCACCAGGGCCACCGAGGCCGACGCGATCGCCCCGGCGATCCACGAGGCGTTCGCCCGGATGCGCTCCGGGGTGCCGCGACCGGTGGAGGTCGAGGTACCGCCGGAGGCGTTCGCCGAGAAGACCACCGCCGCGGCCCAGGCCGTCCCGCTGGCGGCGGCGCGGCCCGTGCCTGTCGTCCCGGCGCAGGCGGACCTTGCGGCAGCGGCGGCGGCGCTGGCCGCGGCCGAGTCGCCGCTGGTGGTGGCCGGCGGTGGCGTGGTGCTCGGCGGGGCCACCGACGAGCTGCGCCGGGTCGCCGAGCTGCTGTCCGCCCCGGTCATCACCACCCGCGAGGGCAAGGGCGCGATCGACGACCGCCACCCGCTGTCGGTGGGCACCGCCTGGGTCAACCGCCGGCTGCGCCCGGTGCTGGCCGCCGCCGACGTGATCCTGGCCGTCGGCACCCGCGCGCAGGGGTTCGGCCTGAACCCAGGCCAGCGGGTGGTGCACGTCGACGCCGACCCGGCGGCGTTCGGCCGCAGCGTGCCGGCCGAGGCCACCGTCGCCGTGCCAGGCGACGCCCGGCTGGCCCTGGCCGCGCTGGCCGACCTGCTGCCGTCCCGGGCCCCCGACCAGGCTCGGATCGCCGCCGCCCAGGCGGCCCGCCGCGACGTGCGCGCCCAGCTCGACGCGATCGGCCCGCAGTTCCGCATGGTCGACGCGCTGCGGGAAGGTGTGCCGGAGGACGGCATCCTCGTCTGCGACACCACGACCGTCGCCTACGCCTGCCACATGGCCTACCCGGTGTACCAGCCGAGGACGTACCTGAGCACCTCCTACATGGGCACGCTCGGCTTCGGCTACGCGGCGTCGCTTGGCGTGAAGGTCGCCGCGCCCGACCGCCCGGTGGTGACGGTGGTCGGCGACGGCGGTTTCCTGTTCACCGCGAACGAGCTGGCCACCGCGGTGCAGCACGGCATCCACACGGTCACGGTGGTCTTCGACGACGGCGCCTACGGCAACTCCAACCGCGACCAGCGGGAGAAGTTCGGCGGCCGGGAGCTGGGCACGGCGCTGCGCAACCCGGACTGGGTGGCGCTCGCCCGGGCGTTCGGCGCCGAGGGGGTCCTGGTCAAGGACCTGGCCGAGCTGCCAGCCGCCATCCGCTCGGCGGTCGCCGCGGCGGAGCCGGCCGACGGCTGCTCGACGGTCATCGCCGTCCCGATGGACCGGCTGCCCTCGCCGTTCTGACCCCCGCGCGCCGCCGCTCAGTGCCGCGCAGACCAGCTCTTCCCCAGGATCCGGTCCGCCAGCAGACCCAGTCCGCCACCGGAGGTGACGACCGATGCCGGTCGACGTTGCCCGCCACGCCGCCCTCGCCGCCGAGCTGCTGCCGCCCGGGCGGCTGCTCATCGGCACGGACCGCCCCGAGGGGGAGGCGGGGACCTACGCCCACGTCAACCCGGCCACCGGCCGGGAGCAGGCCGGGGTGGGGCTGGCAAGCCCCGACCAGGTGGCCGCGGCGGTCGCCGCCGCGCGGGCCGGCTTCCGCGCCTGGAAGGGCATGCGCCCGGACGAGCGGCGGGCGGCGCTGCTGCGCCTGGCCGAGCTCGTCCGGGCCAACGCCGAGCGGATCGGCGGGGTGCTCACGCTGGAGTGCGCGGTCCCGGCGGGGACGGCGGCGGCGCTGCCCCGCCGGGCGGCCGACTACCTCGAGTACTACGCGGGCTACGCCGACAAGCTGGAGGGGCGGGTCATCCCGATCTTCCCGGAGAGCGCGTTCGACTACACCCTCGCCGAGCCATACGGCGTCATCGGCATCATCTCCACCTGGAACGGGGGCATCTCCTCGGTCGCCCGCAAGGCGGGGGCCGCGCTCGCCGCCGGGAACGCGGTCGTGGTCAAGCCGATGGAGCTGGCCCCGTTCTCGTCGCTGATCTTCGGTGACCTCGCGCTCGAGGCCGGGCTGCCGGCAGGGACGGTCAACATCGTGCCCGGCGACGCGGCGGCCGGCTCGGCGCTGGTCCACCACCCCGGCGTTGACAAGATCAGCTTCACCGGCGGCCACCACACCGCCCGGGCGATCCTCACCGAAGCCGCCCAGACGATCAAGCCGGTCGTGCTGGAGCTCGGCGGCAAGTCCGGCAACATCGTCTTCCCGGACGCCGACCTCGCCGCCGCCGGCCGGTTCGCCGGCTCGGTCTGCATGGGCATGGCCGGCCAGGGCTGCATCTTCCCGACCCGGCTGATCGTGCACGAGTCGGTGCACGACGAGGTGGTCGCGACCGCCGTGGCCACCGCCAGGGCCCTGCCGCTCGGCGACCCGCTCGACCCGGCCACCGCGGTCGGCCCGGTGGTCTCGGCGGCCGCCCAGCAGCGGATCCTCGGGATGATCGAGCGGGCGCTGGCCGCCGGCCCACGGCCGGCCGGCGAGCTGCTGCTCGGCGGCGGGCGCCCGGACGCCAGCGCCGACCCGAGCCTGGCCGACGGCTTCTTCGTCGCGCCGACGATCCTCGACAAGGTCGACCCGACCGCCGAGATCGCCCAGGAGGAGGTCTTCGGCCCGGTCCTGGGCGTGCTGACGTTCAGCGACGAGGAGGAGGCCGTCGCCCTGGCCAACGCCACACCGTACGGCCTGGCCGGCTACGTGCACACCCGTGACCTCGCCCGCGCCCACCGGGTCGCCGCCGCGCTCGACGCCGGCTACGTCGCGCTCAACGGCTTCGCGGCGCTTCCGGCCAGCGCCCCGTTCGGCGGGTTCGGCCGCAGCGGCTACGGCAAGGAGGGCGGCTTCGCCGGCCTCGCCGAGTTCCTGCGCACGAAGAACGTCAACCTCCCGCTCAAGCCAGCCGCCGGCCACCTCGCGCGCCAGCCCGTTGCCGCCCGGCTGCCGGCACGCTGGGCAGCCGGGCGGCAACGAACAGTAGGTCGCTGTTGTCTGGGTGGCTGGTGCGGTAGCGTGCGAGTCGACGAACTTAGTCGTCCGACTAGCTCAAAATAGTCAAGAGACTAGACATCAAGTATCAAGTATGTTTCCATCCCTCTGCTGGTCGGCGACTCACCCCCAGCGCCAGGCGCTACGGCGGACTGTCCGCCCTTGCTCGCGGTGAACCGCGCCCACACCACCTTGATCTCGTCGGTACACAACCGACATCCGGAGGCAGGACCCATGCGCACGACTAGGCGTCGGGTCGCCGTCCGCACGGCGGCCCTGACAGTCATCGCGGCTTTAGCCATCGCCGCCTGTGGCGGCGGCGGAGACAAGGAGGGCGGCAGCGCCGCCCCCTCCGCTGGCGCCCCGGCGTCCGGCACCCCGCAGCCCGGGGGCACGCTGCGGATCCAGGTGGCCAACGACGTCGCGAACCTCGACCCGGCCCAGTTCAACAACTCCTACGCGGTCGCCGCGGTCCAGGGCAACGCGCTCTACGGCCAGCTGCTGAACGCCGACGCGACCACCGGCGAGATCAAGCCCGGGTTCGCCGAGTCGCTCACCACGACCGACAACAGCACCTGGACCCTGAAGCTGCGCCCCGGCCTCACCTTCACCGACGGCACACCGTTCAACGCCGAGGCCGTGAAGGTGAACTGGGACCGGCTGAGGGACCCGAAGGCCGCCATCTCCGTGAACCTCGCCGCCGCGGCCGTGGTCGCCGAGACCAGGGCGGTCGACGACGTCACCCTGGAGTTCACCCTTACCGCGCCGTCCGCGCACGTCGGCCAGGCCATCGTCACCTCGGCGATGAACTGGATCGCCTCGCCGACCGCCCTGGCCAAGGGCGCCGAGGCCTTCACCGCACACCCGGTCGGCGCCGGCCCGTTCGTGCTGGAGGAGTGGCGGCGGGGCGACCGCATGGTCCTGGTGAAGAACCAGGACTACTTCGACCCGCCGCGGCCGTACCTGGACCGCCTCGAGATCCGGGCTGACCCGGAGGTGAGCCGGCGGCTGCAGACGCTGCAGACCGGTGGCGCCGACCTGGTGATCGGCTCGTCCGACGAGGCGGCCGACGAGGCGGCCGCGGACGGCTTCGTCATCACCCGCCAGCCGCTCAACGGCTTCAACATGGTGCTGTTCAACATGGCGAAGCCGCCGTTCGACGACATCCGCGCGCGCCAGGCGGTCTTCCTCGCGATCGACCGGAAGATCCTGATCGACGCCGCCTACGCCGGCCACGGGGAGCTGCCAACCACGCTGATGGCCGAGGAGTCGCCCTTCTACGACCCGTCGCTGACCTTCCCGGAGCCCGACCCGGAAAAGGCGCAGGCGCTGTTCAACGAGCTGGCCGCCGAGGGCAAGCCGGTGGAGTTCACCCTGCTCGCCACCCAGGCGTCGGACGCCAACAAGATCGTCCAGTCGATCCAGGCCCAGCTGTCGGCGTACGACAACGTCAAGGTGAACATCGAGTCGAACGACATCTCGACCTGGCTCACCCGGATCGCGCGTGGTGACTTCGGCGCCAGCGTGTACGGCGTGATCACCGTTGACCCGGAGCCGGGCATGGCCCGGCTGTTGGCCAGCGGCTCAGCGGGCAACTTCATGAAGCTGTCCGACCCGCAGATCGACGCCGCGCTCGAGGCCGGGCGGCTGACCACCGACGTGGCCAAGCGCAAGGAGGCCTACCGGACCCTGCAGCAGCGGGTCATCGAGCTGCTGCCGTTCATCGGCTATGTCCGGCCGAACGGGTCGCTGATGGCGTCGCCGAAGGTCGGTGGCCAGGAGGTCTACGGGCAGCTGTCGCCGCGGCTGGACACCCTCTGGTTGGACCAGAACGGCGACTGACCGACCCATGCCCGGCGCGGGCCGGCTGACCCGCTGACACACCCATGGCCGGCGGCCACCCACTCCCGGGTGGCCGCCGGTCTGGCGTTTCGCGGCCGTTCACCGGGCGGGCCGGCCGCCGCGCCGGCCGGGGCCTCGTTAGAACTTGTTCTAGCGCCCGGCCGCCGAAACGGATAGAAACCCGTGAACACGGGGGATGGCGGCAGAAAGGGGTGCGGTGTGCAGGACCTCGCCGGGAAAGTCGCGGTGGTGACGGGCGCGGGCCAGGGAATCGGGCGGGCACTGGTCGAACGATTCTGCGCCGAGGGCATGAAGGCGGTCATCGCCGACGTGGTGGCGGACCTGGTCGAGCAGACCACGGCCGAGCTGCGCGATGCCGGGCTGGAGGTCACCGGCGTCGTCACCGACGTCACCTCGCTGGAGTCGGTCGAGGCGTTACGGGACGCGGCGCTGGAGGCCTACGGGGCGATCCACCTGCTGTGCAACAACGCCGGGATCGGCTCCGGCAGCGAGGGCCACATCTGGGAGCACCACGTCAACGACTGGCGCTGGTCGTTCGACGTGAACGTGATGGGCGTGGTCAACGGCATCCGCGCGATCGTCCCGACGATGATCGAGCAGGACGTCGAGGGCCACGTCGTCAACACCACCTCCGCCAACGGCGGATTCACACCACTGATCAACAGCGCCGTGTACGCGGCGACGAAGTCGGCGGTCACCACGATCACCGAATGCCTGTGGGGGCAGCTGAAGGAGTCCGGCTCCAAGGTCGGCGCCTCCCTGCTCTATCCGTCGACGTCGACGCCGGGCGTACTCGCCACCGGAATCTGGCGCCCCGGCGCCAACCGGCCCGAGCGCTATGACCGGCCGGGTGCTCCGCCCAGGGAGGGCCGTGACTCGCTCGCGGCCTTCCGTGCCCGGATGGAGCAGCTCGGCCTGCCGGTCACGTTCGCGCCGCTGTCCGAGGTCGCCGAGCTGTGCCTGCAGGGCATCCGGGAGAAACGGTTCTGGATCACGGTCCCGAACGAGGCGCAGAGCAAGAAGATCATGGCCAGGGCGACCTCGCAGGTCGAGCGCAGCGACCCGGCCTACCTGCTGGAGACCAACCTGATGACCGGCAGCCCGGCCGGCACGAAGCGGTGAGGTGAGCCCACGGTGGTAGCGGTTCTCGGCCAGTTCTGCATCAACGTCACCGACCTGGAGCGCTCGGTCGCGTTCTGGGAGGGGGTCATCGGGATCCCGGTGTCCAGCCGCACCGAGATCCCGACGGCCAGGGAGGCCGTGCTGCAGTCGCCGCACGGTGGCAGCCGGCTGCAGCTGGCCCAGCAGAAGGACCAGGACGGCCCGATCGACATGGGCACGGCGGTCTGGAAGCTCTACGTCAACACCGACGACGTCGCCGCCCTGTTCCAGGCCTGCGTCGGCGCGGGCTGCGAGGCCGTCATGGAGCCCACCCGGCTGGACCGCTGGCCGGTCAGCGTCGCGTTCGTCAAGGACCCGGACGGCTACCTGATCGAGCTGGTGGAGTACCACGAGGGGGCGCAGGCCGGCATGCCCGACCTGAAGAAGATCGCCGCGAACGGCGGCTGACCGACGCGGACCTGCGCGGACCGGCCCAGCCACTGGCTGGGCCGGTCCTTCTCGTTCGGGCGCTGCCGGCGGCCGGGGATCAGGCGGTCGGGGACAGCCGGTCCCAGGTGGTGGGGGTCAGGCCGCGGGCCCGCAGCTCGTTCTTGCGGACGCGGCCGGTGGTGGCGTTGCGCGGCAGGTCGTCCACCACGTCGACGTAGCGGGGGAGCATGAAGGACGGCATCCGGCCGTCCAGGAAGGACACCAGCTCCGCGGGGGAGAACCCCGCCGCCTGGTCCTCGTGGAGGATCACGCAGACCATCACCTCCTCGTCGCCGAGCTCGGTGCGCACGCCGACGGCGGCGCACTCGCGGACGGCCGGGTGCTGGCCGACGGCGGCTTCCACCTCGAACGAGGAGATGTTCTCGCCGCGGCGGCGGATCGTGTCGCGCATCCGGTCGACGAAGTAGTAGCGGCCCTCCTCGTCGGTCCTGAACGCGTCGCCGGTGTGGAACCAGCCGTTGCGCCAGGCGGCCGCCGACTCCGCCGGCATGCCGTGGTAGCCGAGGCTCATCGACCACGGCTCGCGCGCCCGCACGACCAGCTCGCCGACCTGGCCCGGGGTCGTGACCGGGATGTCGTGCTCGTCGACGAGCCGCACGTCGAAGCCGGGCCAGCTCTCCCGCGGGACTCCGGTGTTGGCCCACGGGCCGTGGTCGAAGCCGCTGACCAGCGGCGCGCCGACCTCGGTCTGGCCGTAGCAGGTGGCGACCCGCACGCCGAAGCGGCGCTCGAAGCCCTCGATGTCCGGGATCATCGGGCCGAGGATCGCCGAGCGCAGCGGGTTGTCGGCGTCGTCCTGGCGCGGCGGCGCCGAGTACACCAGCGCGGTCAGCGGGCCGACCAGCGCGAGCGCCACGCAGCCGAACCGGCGGATCTCGTCCCACATGCTGGTGGCGCTGAACCTCTCCCGGGTGACCAGGCAGCCGCCGCGGCCGAGGGCGTAGTTGAAGCCGGACCGGCCCGAGTTGTGGAACAGCGGCAGCGCCAGGTGCAGCGCCTCGCCCGGGCGCACCGTGTCCTCGGGGACCCATGACCACATCTGGTAGGTCAGCCCCCAGGGCGTCGTGACGGCCTTGGACGGGCCGGTCGTGCCCGAGGTGAACAGCAGGGTGTTGACGTCCCACACCTCGGGACCGGGAAGGTCGGTGGCGGGCTCGGCCGTGGCCAGCTCGTCGCGCAGGTCGTCGACGAGCAGCACGCGCGGCGCCGGGTCCAGGCCGGCGGTCGCCTCGCTGATCCGGGGGAGCATCGCCGCGGTCGTCAGCACCACGCTGGCCTCGCTGACCGTGAGCGCGTGGCGCAGCATGTCGCCGACGTAGGCGGTGTTCAGCGGCACCTCGACGGCGCGCAACCAGGCGAGCCCGAGGAACGCCCGGTGCGGGTCGAGCCTGTCCGGGAGCAGGGTCGCGACGTGCGTGCCCGCGTCCACGCCGTGCGCGCGCAGGCAACCGGCCCAGCGGCGGCTGTCCTCGAGCAGCTCGGCGTAGGTGAACCGGGTGCCGTCGACGTGGACGAGGGCCGGGGCGTCCGGGGTCTTGGCCGCCCACTCGGCCAGCGCGTGCGGTGCGAGAAGTCGCCGGTCAAGTGTCACTCAGATATCATGTATCCAAAATCCAAACTCCGCCAGCGTTCGGAGCCGCCGCGATGACCAGCCTGCCCAAGATCTTTGATGTTGACGCCCACGTCGTCGAACCGCCGGACGTGTGGACCTCCCGGCTGCCCGCGCGTTACCGGGAGATCGGTCCGCACGTGCGCTACCTGCCGTCCGGCAACCCGAAGCTGGACGGCGGCGGCTACATCGAGGAGCCGGGCACCGAGGGCCCGCCGGTCGCCTGGTGGTTCTACGAGGACCACCGGTACTCGGTGAAGCGGCTGATCGCCGCAGCCGGCTACCCGGCCGACGAGATCACCCTGAAGGGCGTCACCTTCGACGAGATGCGTCGCGGCTGCTGGGACCCGGCG
This sequence comes from Frankia sp., assembly GCA_019689615.1. Classification (GTDB taxonomy): domain Bacteria; phylum Actinomycetota; class Actinomycetes; order Frankiales; family Frankiaceae; genus Pseudofrankia. The sequence goes on from JADGHD010000067.1 coordinate 11,146, forward strand.
GCCCGGGTCGCGGACAACGAGCTCAACGGGGTCGAGTACCAGCTCTGCTACCCGAACTACCCGCGGTTCGCCGGCCAGATCTTCCTCTGGGGCAAGGACCGCGAGCTGGCCCTGCTGTGCGTCAGGGCCTACAACGACTGGATGGTCGAGGAGTGGTGCGGCCCGGCCAGCGGCGGCAGGCTACTGCCGCTGTGCCTGGTGCCGCTGTGGGACGCCGAGCTCGCGGCGGCCGAGGTGCGGCGCAACGCGGCCCGCGGCGTGCGGGCGGTGGCGTTCTCCGAGCTGCCGACCTACCTGGGCCTGCCGAGCATCCACACCGGCTACTGGGACCCGTTCTTCCGGGCCTGCGCCGAGACCGGCACCGTGCTCTGCATGCACATCGGCTCCGGCACGAAGACCCCACAGGCCTCGCCGGACTCGCCGGACGCCGTGTCCGCGACGATCATCTTCGGCAACTCGGTCGCCAGCATGAGCGACATGATCTACTCCGGCGTGCTGCACCGGATGCCGGACCTCAAGCTGCTCTACGCCGAGTGCCAGGTCGGCTGGATCCCCTACCTGCTGGAGCGGCTGGACGACGTCTGGGAGACCCACCGCGGCTGGAGCAACTCCCAGCTGCGCTGCCCGGAGCGGCCGTCCACCTACTACTACCGGCAGGTCTACTCCTGCTTCTTCAAGGACCCGGTGGGCATCGAGCTGGTGGATCGGGTCGGGGTCGACAACATCATGTTCGAGACCGACTACCCGCACCAGGACGGCACCTGGCCGAACAGCGTGCAGGCGGCGGAGAAGCAGTTCGGCCACCTGTCCGAGGAGCAGGTCTACAAGATCGCTCGCGGGAACGCGCTGCGCCTGTTCGGCCTGGCCGAGAACTGAGCGGAGGAGCTGGCAGCGTATTCTTGATCCAAGATGCGTGACAAAGAGCAGGTCAGGCTGCCGCCGCCGGATGAGCTGGTCCCGCAGCGTAGCAGTGGGGAGCAGGCCGTCCTCTACATCCGACGGCTGGTGTTCGACGGCGTGCTGCGGCCCGGCGACCGGGTGCCGCAGGATGACATCGCAGCGGCGCTCGGGGTCAGCCGGATCCCGGTCCGCGAGGCGCTGCTGACGCTGCGCCACGAGGGCTGGGTGACCGTCCGGCCCCGCCGCGGCACCTTCATCGCCGCCATCGACGAGAGCGTCGTGCGCGACCACTACGAGCTGTACGGCCTGCTCTACGGGTTCGCCGCGCGCCGCGCCGCCGCCAGGCGGACGCCGGAGCAGATCGCCCGGCTGCACGAGCAGCGCCGCGACCTGCTCAGCGACCCGCATCCGCAGGCGGTGTGGCGACACAACCGGCAGTTCCACAACGCGCTCATGGAGATGGCGGCGTCGCCGCGCCTCGGCCCGCTGCTGCGGACGATGTCCGGGATCATCCCGGGCAACTTCTTCGAGCTGGTACCCGGCTCGATCGATGTGGAGCTGGTCGGCACCGCCACGATCCTGCGCTGCCTGGAACGCGGCGACGGCGAGGGCGCGGCGGCCGCCTTCGCGGGCATGATGAGCCAGCAGGGCGACCTGGTGGTCGACCTGTTCCGGTCCCGCGGCCTGTTCGCCGCGCCCGGCGAGGCCGGCGCGGACGCGGCGGCCGGCTAGCCTCCGCCACCGTGCTCCGCGGCGCCGCCACCCGGGCAGGCGCCGCGGGCGGTGGCGCCTGCCCGCGGCCGGCCCGGCCGGCGGGCGATCGCCCGTGGGCACCGGCGGCCCCGGCCAATGGCGCCGGTGGGCAGCCGCCTGACCAGGGCCGGCCACGCCGGCCGGCATCGGCGCCGCCGGTCGGTCCGGCGGCGGTTACACGACGGCGCACCCCGGGCACGGCGCTGCCCGCGGGAGCCGCGCCGGCCGGCACGCGCACCGGCCGGGACGACGAAAGGGACACCGAGTGGACGACCGGTACGGCCTGACGACCATCCGCACCGAGCTGGACGGCGGCGTCCTGCGGGCGACGCTGAACCGGCCCGAGCGGATGAACGCGATCAACGACGTCATGCACAAGGAGCTGTGCGAGCTGTTCGCGCGGATCGCCGCGGACAGCACCGAGGTCGAGGTCGTCGTGCTCACCGGCGCGGGCCGCGGCTTCTGCGCCGGCGGCGACTTCAAGCAGATGGCGGAGAACAACGAGGCCGGCTACGACGACGGGTTCTCCCAGCTGATGATCGACTCGGTGGCGATGGCCCGCAACATCCTCGCCATCCGCCAGCCGGTGATCGCCGCCGTCAACGGGGACGCGATCGGCCTCGGCGCGACGCTCGCGCTGTTCTGCGACATCACCTACATCTGCGAGACCGCCCGGATCGGCGACCCGCACGTGCAGGCGGGCCTGGTCGCGGCGGACGGCGGCGTCGTGCTCTGGCCGATGCTGCTCGGCCCGGCCAGGGCAAAGGAGTACCTGTTCACCGGGGACCTGCTGACCGGCCGGGAGGCGGAGCGGATCGGCCTGGTCAACCACGCCCTCCCCGCCGAGGAGGTGCTGCCGGCCGCCGAGGCGATGGCGCGGCGGCTGGCCAACGGCGCGGCGCTGGCGATCCGGTTCAACAAGCGCCTGGTGAACAAGGAGCTCGAGGAGCGGGTCGACCGGATCTACGAGATGGCGCTGGCCATGGAGGCGGTCACCTTCCGCAGCGCCGACCACCTGGAGGCGGTGAAGGCGTTCGCCGAGCGCCGCCCGCCGGTCTTCCGCCGCGGCCAGCGCTGAGCGCGGCCGCCGCGGCAGTCGCGCACAACGCGAGCGGCCCCGCCCCCCCCCCCCCCCCGGGGCCCCCGCCGGGGGCCCCCGCCGACCCGAGAGG
>JADGHD010000841.1 GCA_019689615.1 Frankia sp.
CGGGGGGGGGCCCCCCCCCCCCCGGCCACCAAACCCCCCCCCCCCCCCCCCCCCCCCGGGGGGGGGGGCCGCTGCCATCCCAACGCCCGGGGAAAGCACGCATTTCCCGGGAAGGTTTGGCGCGGTTATCACGACGGCGCTGACCACGCCCGCGCAAACCGCCGCGCCGCCGCCCGCAGCCGGCTCAGCTCGCCGCGACGCGGCGACGGCGGGCGATCTCGGCCAGGGCGACGCCGGCGGCGACGCCCGCGTTGAGTGACTCGACCTCGCCGGCCATCGGGATGCGGACCGTGAGGTCGCAGGTCTCGCCGACCAGCCGGGACAGCCCGCGCCCCTCCGAGCCGACGACGAGGACGAGCGGGTCGGTGGCCGCCTCCAGGTCGTCGATGCTCAGGTCGGCGTCGGCGGCGAGCCCCACGACCAGCAGCCCGGCCTCGGCGTAGGAGCGCAGCGCCCGGGTGAGGTTGGTCGCCCGGGCCACCGGCAGCCGCGCCGCCGCGCCCGCGGACGTCTTCCAGGCCGCCGCGGTCATCCCGGCGGCCCGCCGCTCGGGGACGACCACGCCCTGGGCACCGAACGCCGCCGCCGAGCGGACCACGGCGCCGAGGTTGCGCGGATCGGTCACCCCGTCCAGGGCGACCAGCAGCCCGGTGTCCGCCTGCAGGGCGCGCTCGAGCAGGTCGTCCGGGTGGGCGTAGCGGTACGGCGGGACGACCAGCGCCAGGCCCTGGTGCGGCGCGTTCGCGGACAGCCGGTCCAGCTCGAACCGGCCGATGTCGACCACGGCGAGCCCGGCGCGGCCGGCGAGCTTGCGGGCGTCCGCGAGCCGCTCGTCGTAGTCCAGGCCACCGGCGATGTAGAGGGTGGTCGCCGGGACGCCCGCGCGCAGCGCCTCGAGCACGGCGTTGCGGCCGACGACCAGCTCGTCGCTCTCCCCGAGGCGTCGCCCGCCGGCACCGGCCGGCCCGCGCGCGCCGATCGGCTCCCGGCCCGCTGGGCCGCGGCCGGTGCCGCCGACGTCGCCCTTCGTGGCCCTCGCCGTCCGCGCGGCGGCGGCCGCCGCTCGGCGCTGGGCCGGGTGCCCCGGGCGCAGCTCGGCCGGCGGGGTCGCGCCCTTGCCCCGCAGCGCCCGGCGGCCCTGGCCGCCGCTGCCGATCGAGGCGCCCTTGCGGTGCGATCCGGCCTTGGCGGCCCGTCCGCCCTGGCCGCCACGCGCCACGCCACCGCCGCCGCGCCGTCCCGTCGCCGCCATCGGCGAGTCACCCCTTGTCATCAGCTCGGCCGGGCCACCGCCCGCTCGAGCCAGCCTGTCGGCCTTCGTCCAGCTGATCGTCCGGCCCCGTCCCGGCGGTCGCCGGGCCACGGTGGACCAGCGCCGCCACGCGGAGCCTGCCCGGTCGGCGCGCGGCCATCGGCCGATGGCACCGCCGGTCGCGCTCGCGTTCCGGCACGCGAACGTCACAGATCGCCTTACGGTATACGCCGCGCCCGGCCCCACCGCGGCCCGCGCGCCGGCCGGCACCCGGCCGCCAGGCCAGCGGCGCCGGCCTGCCACGCCCGCCCGGTCGGCAGGATGACGCTGCGCCGATGGGCGGGCCGTTGCGGGAGCAATTGCCCTGGCCTCGACGATCAGCAATCATCTCTGGCCATGTCAGCGTGGCCGCCCGGCGGCACCGAGCCGTCTGGCCGCCGCCCGTCGGGGGCGGGCTGACGGCCGATGCGCCCAGCTCTGCCGCGGGCAGCAGGCCCCGGGTGCGCGAACGGAGGTTGGGTCCGCGCCGCCACGGGCGGCCTCGGCGCCCCGCCAGGCCTCGGCGGTCCGTCAGGCCTCGGCGGTCCGTCAGGCCTCGGCGGCCCCGCCGGCCAGCAGCTTCCCGGTCGTCCCGTGACCGCCACCCCGGCGTTGCGCATCCCGGCGACCGGCCGTCCCGCGGCCGCCGGCCCGGCGGTCACCTCCGCCAGCGCCGGTCACCCGCTGGCAGCCGGGCACGCCTTCCCCACCGACCGGCGCGCCGCCCCACC
>JADGHD010000068.1 GCA_019689615.1 Frankia sp.
TGGCGCTGCGCGCCCCCAGCCCCCAGATGCCGGCCCACATGCCGAGCGTGAGCACCAGCACGCCGAGGCTGGCGACCAGCGACTCGGCGGCGGAGGCCCGCCGGCGGGCGAGCGGGCGGAAGACGAGACGCTCCAGCAGCAGGCCGAGGCCGGGCGAGAGCACGGCCAGCGCGATGACGGCGGCGAGCCAGACCGGCAGGCCCCACTCGACCGCCATCTCCCGGTACACGTAGGCGACCAGCGTCGCGATGCCGCCCTGGGCGAGGTTGAGGACGCCGTTCGTTCGGTACGTGACCAGCAGGCCGATACCGGACAGCGCGGCGATCGCGCCGAGGGACAGGCCGGCGATCGCCAGATCGACGCTGGTCACTGGCTCAGGAGACCAGGATCGGCGCGCACACCGAGCACGGGGTCAGCCCACGCCCGGCGACCGCCGACGCCTCGACCCGCTGCGCGGCCTTGCCAGCGAGCAGCTCGCAGCCGGGCCGGTGGTAGGTCCGGCCACCCGGCACCGCGTAGACCGAGCCGTCGTCGACCGGCGGCGCGCCGGCCGCGGCCACGGCCTCGCTGGCGGGCGCGGCCGGGATCCCGGCAGCAGCCGCCTGCCCGGGCGCGCCGGCCGTTGGGGCCGTCGTGCCAGAGGCGGCGACGATCAGCGCGTGCAGATCGTCGATCTGCTCGGCGATGCGGCTCTGCGTGCTGGCCGTGATGTTGCGGGCCGCGGTGGCCTCGATCCGGTCGGCGATCAGCAGCGCACAGCCGACACCGACCAGCGCCAGGCCGCCGAACCCGCCGGACACGACATAGGGAAGCTGGCGGCCGACCTCGATCTCCCCGGAGACTCCCAGGTAGCAGCCCAACAGCAGGACTCCGCCGGCGACCGCCACCACCCAGCCGCGCAGCGCCCGGACGACGTCCACCACCAGCCGCGAGGTGGGCCGGGACGCACCCGCGCCAGCGCTCTGATCCTCCACGTGTTCCCCCAGGAACTGTTCATCCGGAGTAACGGGCGGGCGACACACCACCCGTTTCCGCCAAGGTCGATCGACATCCGCGCAAAGCGCCGATGAGATCTCCGGCGACCACGCCAGACTAATGTGCGGACGTGCCGATGTGAGCCCTTGGGGTAGACGATTAGCCGCACTGTCGCCAGCCTGACGCGCTGCGGCGTCAACGCGACGGGAGTATGAGGCCCCGTTGCCATTCCGGTGCGTCAGGACCGCCGTGCGGTGGGCGTGATCACGCCTGCGGCGGCACCGCCGTCGGCGCGGTCTCGGCCGGTGCCGGCGCCGGGCAGGACGCGGGCGCGCCGCTGGCGCGAGACGCCGCCCCCAGCGCGGAATCGGTGGGCTGGCGGGGCCGCGGCGGCACCGCCGCCGGCGGGGCGAGCTGCTCGCAGTGGTCGGCCCACAGCCGGTGGGTCACCCGGTTGCGTCGGTCCTCCACCTCGACGGGCGCGGGCACGCCGCCCAGCACCACCTGCAGCCGGGCCCAGCCGTGGGCGGTGTCCCAGTCCGCGAACGAGCCAAGGTGTTCCCCGTCGAGGTCAAAGACGTGGTACGGACGGCCCACAGCCACGGGTCCTCCCCCGTTGTCCGGTTCCGTATGTGCGTGCCGCCTTTGGGCGGTTCACGGCGATTGTCGGATACCGGTTACCAGGGACCGCGCCCGGGGACGGCGTCCGCGCCGCGGGTCTCCCGCGCTCCTTGGGCGGCCATTGGCCGCGACCAACGCCAGGCGTCCGCGATGATCCGGTCGAGGTTGGACCGGGTCGGGGTCCAGCCGAGCTCGGCCCGGATCCGCCGGCTGTCGACGAGCAGGCACGCGGGCTCCGCCGCCGGTGGCGCGCTCACCCGGCGCACCGTGCGCCCGGTGACCCGCTCCACCGCCTCGAGCACGTCGTTGACGCTCACCCCGGTGCCGGTGCCGACGTTGTAGACCCGGCGCTCGCCCGGCTTCACCGCGGACAGCGCCAGCAGGTAGGCGTCGGCGATGTCGTCGACGTGGACGTACTCGCGCCGGGCCCGGCCGTCGCCGTTGATCCGGAAGACCTCGGCCTCGCCGGCCGCCACCGCCAGGGCCGCCGGGATGATCCGGCTGGCGTCGAGGTCGACGTGCCCCGGCGCGCCGCCGGCGACGTTGAACGAGCGCAGCACGACCGCGCCGATCCGCCCGGTGGCCACCTGGTAGGCGATGGCGTGCTCGGCGGCGAGCTTGGACGCCCCGTACGGGTGCACCGGTGCCGGCTCGTGGGACTCCGGCACCGCCGTCGGCCCCGGGTCGCCGTAGACGGTGCCGGTCGAGCCGAAGACCAGCGCGGGCGGCGGCCCACCGGCCTCGACCCCGCGGTCGAGCGCCAGCAGCAGGTTGACCGTGCCGGTCACGTTGGTCTCGAAGTAGCGCAGCGGCTCGGCGCGGGACTGGCGGACCCTGGTCAGCGCCGCCAGGTGGCAGACCGCGTCGAACCCGCGGTCGATCCCGGCGTCCAGCAGCGAGGCCGGGTCGAGCAGGTCACCGGTGACCACCTCGATCCCGGGCGCCAGCGACGCCGCCTGCCGCCGGTGCCGGACCAGCGCGGTGACCTCGTAGCCGTGTGCCAGCAGCAGGTCGGCGAGCACGCCGCCGATGAAGCCGCCGGCGCCGGTGACCAGGACCCGCCCGCGCTTCCCCCCGTGCACGGGCACTCAGGACGCCGTTCGCAGCCGCAGTCGGGGCAGCAGCAACTCGCGGTGGCGCCACGCGAGCTCCAGGCAGGCGGCCGCGGCCGGGGCGATCGGCTCGGTCTCGATCAGCCGGCGGATGGTGGCGTGGGTGAACGGGATGCCCTCGGTGGCGTCCCGGTCCGGGCCGGCGGACACCACGCTGCCCTCGGCGTTGCTGCGGACCATCTCCGCGAACAGGTGGTCGAACGTCTCCGCCTCGATCACCAGCACGGTGAGGATCTCGCCGAACAGCGTGAGCGCGTCCAGGCCGACGCCGAAGCACGACACCCGGATCCGCCCGTCCCGTCTGGCCTCCTCGAAGGTGCGGAACGGCTCGTCGTTGTCGTAGTCGATCGGGCTGGACCCGCTGCCGTCGTGGTCGGGGTTGCCGAGCAGCTCCTCGCTCAGCTCCCGCATGACGTTGCGCCACAGGTCGAAGTCGGCCCGCTGGTGGAACGGGGTGATCCCGGACGGCTGGAACACCCCGGCCGGGATGACGTGGTAGACGCCGCCGGCGGTGGCCACCGAGCCGGCGCTGCGCCGGTGCAGCACGAAGCTGGCCTCCTGCTCGCCTGCCCGGATGGTCAGCGTGTTGACCGACGGCAGCACGGGCCGGGAGGCCAGGTCGAACGGGTCGCCGATCCGGCGGCGGAACGGCAGGGACGGCCAGGACAGGCCACCGTTCATCATCGCGGCGGCGGTCTCGTGCGCGACGCTCTCGCAGACGTCGAGGGCGTCGAAGTAGGTGGTGTGCCCGAACGTCAGCTCCGGGCGGCCGGCGCCGCGCTCGCCGCCCGACAGGTCGAGCAGGCGGAAGCTCAGCCGGTTCTCGAACAGCGTCGGCCGGTCGAGGTCGCGCATCGCCCGGCTGTAGCGCTGGTAGCGCAGGTACGGGCCGCCGTCGGTGAGCAGCGGGCGGCTGCCGTCCGCCTCGGGCTCGGCACCGGTGAGCACCGGCTCGGGCGGGTCGTCCGCCCAGCGCAGCCTCACGTTGGCGATGTCGACCGGGCGCGGCCAGACCCAGCCCGGCCGGGCGAGCAGGCCGGGGCTGAGCCGATAGGACTCCGGGTAGAGGCGGGCGGCGGCGGTGGCCAGCCGCAGCCGGTTGCGGTTCAGCGTGTCCCTGGTCAGCCGCCAGGACCGCTGGCTGGCCAGGGCCTGTTCGCTGACCGGGTCCCGGCGGCCGGCGCGGCGCTGGTCGATCAGCGTCCCGGGGGCCAGGCCGACATCCTCCGGGGCGAGCTCGAGGTGCCGGGCGATGTGGCGCAGCGTGGAGATGTCATGGATCGCGCGCCGTCCGCTCTCCACCTTCGACACGTAGGACTGGTCGAATCCCAGCCGGTCGGCGAGCTGCTGCTGGGTAAGACCGTGTGCCTGCCGGTATGCCCGCAGGAGCTGGCCAACACCGACGGTCGCGGGAGTTGGCTGTGGGGGGGTCCACAACCAGGTCTGACCGGTCACCCGCTGTCCTCTCGGAGGTCCCTATCGGAGTTAGTGGACATAAGCGTAGCGAGGGGGGCATGTGCACCTGCACGTGCATAAATCACCCCGCGAAAGGGTCCTAGTTCCGGTGGCCCTGAGTGTTTCGTCGCATACGCGTAGCGTTGGACGGTTGCGGGTGCCAATGGGTTGCTTACAGCGCTCAGTCCGTGATGTTGCTGGACGTCGAAATCCGGACAAATTCGGGCAACTAGCCCTTTGGTGGTGCCGAGAGGCCGCCTGGCGCTGGTTGGCGCGGCGGCGCGGCCGTCGGCGGGCGGTGCCCTCGCCGACGTCGCCTACACACAGTGACGACGGGTCAGCGGTTCGGGATGCCGTCGACGAGATCGAGAAAGACGATGACGACGATCGCGATGGCGACCCAGCGCAGGAGCCCGAGTCGCCGCCACACGTCGCGGGCGAGTCCGCGCCCGGCCCGGCCGCCGAGGACGAGGAGGGCGAACAGGGCGCCCCCGACGACGACCAGAAATACGCCCGCATAGTTACCGTCCACGTCGTCACGATCGCACGCCATCGCTATTGCCGCGCGAGGCGCCGTCAATCTGGCGCCGCCCGCCCGGCGGCCAATGATGTGACCGTTTCCGGCCGGCGAGTCCGGTCGGCCCGCCCACGTCCCAGCGTGCCCGCTCCCGCCCCGCTTCAGCCCGTGCGCCGCGCCCCAAAGGCGTGATCTGCGCGTGTGCTTCACCCTGCGCCGTGTCCGACCAGCGGCATCCCTACGCTGGTCCGGATGTCCACGGCGCTGCTTACCGATCATTACGAGCTGACCATGCTGCGGGCGGCGCTGCGGTCCGGCGCCGCGTTCCGCCGGGCCACGTTCGAGGTGTTCGCTCGTGCGCTCCCGCCTGGCCGGCGGTTCGGCGTCGTGGCCGGGAGCGGCCGCCTGCTCGCCGCTCTCGCCGACTTCCGGTTCGGACCGGCCGAGCGGGCGCACCTGACCTCGACCGGGGTCATCGACGACGAGACCGCCGACTGGCTCGCCGACTACCGCTTCTCCGGCGACATCGACGGCTTGGCCGAAGGGGAGCCCTTCCTACCCAACACGCCGGTCCTGGTCGTCGAGGGCACGTTCGCCGAGTGCGTCCTGCTGGAAACGCTGGTCCTGTCGATCCTCAACCACGACAGCGCGATCGCCGCCGCCGGCGCCCGGATGGTGCTCGCCGCCAGCGGCCGGCCGCTGATCGACATGGGCTCGCGGCGCACCCACGAGCACGCGGCCGTCGCCGCCGCCCGGGCCGCCTACCTGGTCGGCTTCGCGGCCACCTCCAACCTGGAGGCGGCCAGGCAGTGGGGCGTGCCCAGCACCGGCACAGCCGCGCACGCGTTCACCCTGGTCCACCAGACCGAACGGGAGGCGTTCACCGCCCAGGTCGGCGCGCTCGGCACCGGGACGACCCTGCTCGTCGACACCTACGACACCACCCGGGGCATCGACACCGCCATCGACGCCGCCGGCACCGGCCTCGGCGCGATCCGGATCGACAGCGGCGACCTCGCCCAGGCCGTCGTCGCCGCCCGGGCCCAGCTCGACGCGCTCGGCGCCACCGGCACCCGGATCCTCGTCTCCGGCGACCTCGACGAACACGCCATCGCCCGGCTCGCGCACGTCCCGGCCAGCGGCTACGGCGTCGGTACCAGCCTGGTCACCGGCTCCGGCGCGCCGACGGCCGGCTTCGTCTACAAGCTCGTCGAGGTCGACGGCGTACCGGTGGCGAAGACGTCGCTCGGCAAGGTCAGCCGCGGCGGGCGCAAGCAGGTGCTGCGCCGCCACGACGCGGCCGGCGTCGCCACAGCCGACCTGGTCCTGCCCGCGGGCGCCCTGCTGCGCCCGGGCGACGGCGAGGACCGCCCGCTGCTGCGCCCGCTGGTGCGCGCCGGCTCGCTCGTCGGCGTCGGCGAGGAGGCCGACCCGACCAGCCAGGAGGGCCTGCGCCGGGCCAGGGAGCACCACCGCGCGGCACTCGCCGCCCTGCCCGCCGCCGCCCGTGAGCTCTCGCCCGGCGCCCCGTGCCTGCCGGTGATCACCACTGTGCCGCGCTCCTGAGAGAATCAGGTCACGTGAGTGCGGGGGAGCGAGCCAGAGGAACCGGAGGCGTGGCGACGGAGCGGCGCAGCAGCGGCAGCGGACGAGTCGACGACCTGACGCCGGCCGGCGACCAGGTGCGGGTCAGCGTGGACGTCGTGCTGCTCACGCTGCGGGCCGGCCGGCTGTGCGTGCTCGTCATCCAGCGCGACCATCCGCCGTTCGAGGGCTGCTGGGCGCTGCCCGGCGGCTTCGTCAACGCCGACGAGGACCTGGACAGCTCGGCCCGCCGCCAGCTCGCCGAGGAGACCGGCGTGACCACCGCCGGCCATCTGGAGCAGCTCTACACCTACGGCGACCCTGTCCGCGACCCGCGTGCCCGCGTGGTCAGCGTCGCCTACCTGGCGCTGCTGCCGAACCTGCCGCAGCCCGAGCCCGGCCGGCGCAGCCAGCAGGCCCGGTGGTGGCCGGTCGAGGACCTCGGCTCGGCCGACGGGCCGACGCTCGCCTTCGACCACCCGCGGATCGTGGCCGACGGCGTCGAGCGGGCGCGCAGCAAGCTGGAGTACACCCCGATGGCCGCGGCGTTCTGCGAGGAGCCGTTCACGCTCGCCGACCTGCGCCGGGTGTATGAGGCGGCGTGGGGCGTGGCGCTGGACCCGCCGAACTTCCGCCGCAAGGTGCTGAGCACACCCGACTTCGTCGTCCCGGTCGGCGCGGTGAGCTCCCCCCGCGGCGGCGGGCGCCCCGCCCAGCTCTACCGCCGCGGCTCCGCGACCGCCCTCTACCCACCGCTGCTGCGCCGCTCGGTGTAGTACCTCTCGCGGGTCCTCGGGAACGGCCGGGCCGCTTCCCGCGGGCCGTCAGCCGGCCGGGCGACGACTCACCCGCGATGATCCCGCCGACCAGGCAGAGGCGCGCCTGGCGGCCCGGTGCGCCCGGGCCAGATCCCGCGATCATGGCCTAGCCGATCGTCGTCTGTGGCCCCGCGCGGTCGCGAACGGGCGCGTGCGCAGCCGGCCCGGGCCACATCCTGCGCTGACGGGCGCGCTGATCGCCGCCTCGGTGCGGGACGGGGAAGAAGGCCCGGCATGCGGCTCCCCTCCGACGGGAAGCGTCTGGCCTGGTGCGTAACAATAGACATCGTGACCGCAACCACCGTCTCACCAGCTGACGTCGAGGAGATCGACGATGCGCTAGGCGACGACCGGCCATGGGTCACGGTCGTCTGGAACGATCCGATCAACCTGATGTCCTACGTCACGTACGTTTTCCAGAAGCTATTCGGCTATGACCGGGCTACCGCGCACAGCCTGATGCTTGACGTGCATTACAAGGGCAGGGCGTCGGTGAGCACCGGTACCCGGGAGGAGATGGAGCGCGACGCCGCCCGCCTGCACAGCTACGGCCTGTGGGCGACGGTCGCGCAGGACTAGCCGACCGCGACCAAGGGGGCCGCACCCAGGCCCCCGCGGCGGACGCCACGGGAGCACCAGGCGCAAGCCGCCTCTGGAGAGGGAGCACGGCGGCGCAAGCCGCATCCGAGGAGCACGGCGGCGCAAGCCGCCTCGGGGGAGCACGGCGGCGCAAGCCGCATCCGAGGAGCACGGCGGCCACGCCGCCTCGGGGGAGCACGGCGGCCACGCCGCCTCGGGGGAGCACGGAGGCCAAGCCGCCTTCGGGAGCATGGCGGTGGACGCCGCGCCCCGGGGAAGCGCAGCGGCGAGGCCGGATCAAGGGTGGGGCGGTGCGCGCCGCGGGCGGGGGAGCCGTGGCGGCGCGAGCCGCATCCGGGGAGCATGGCGGTGCGGGCGCCGTGCCCGCCGGGAGCACGAGGGCGGACGCCGCGCCTACGGGAGCACCGTGGCGGACGCCGCGATCAGGAGCGCACGGCGGACGCCGTGGCTCGACACTCTGACGGCGAGGACGACGTGGTGGACGGGTTCCGGCGGACCCCGGCCGGGGTGGAGCTGCGCCTGCCGCGGCTCGAGAGCACGCTGCTGACCCAGCTGGTCAGCCAGATCGAGGAGATGCTCGAGCCGCCGCCGGTCGACGACCCGCTGGAGGCGCTCGTCGGCCTGCGCGACACCGCCCCGCCGCCGCCGGAGGACCCGGCGATCGCCCGGCTGCTGCCGGACCCCTACCCGGACGACCCGCTCGCCTCCGGCGACTTCCGCCGTCGCCGGACCGACGACGCGCTCGCCCAGAAGCGGGACGCCGCCCGGCGGGTGCTCGCCACGGTGCCGGCGCCCGGCGAGGTGCTGGTCCTCGACGAGGAGGCGGCGCAGGACTGGCTGACGACGCTGAACGACCTGCGCCTGGTCATCGGCACCCGGCTCGGGATCACCGACGACGACTCGACGGACGAGCTCGAACAGCTGCCGGCCGACGACCCACGGCGGCCGTTCGTCGCCGTCTACGGCTTCCTCACCGGCCTGCTCGACGAACTGGTCCGCAGCCTCATGTGACGGGCGGCGGCCGGGCTCGCCGCCGCCCGCCGGTCACCGTGCCACCCGCGCTGCCCGGTGCCGCGTGCTCTCCACTCCCTGGGCGCCGCGGCGCCGCCCGGGCCGTCCGGATGTGGCCCACGGCAGCCTTCTCGGCCGCCACAGCGCAAGGTCGGGCATCGTACGGTTATCGGCGTGCTGCGAATCGACCGCGCCCTCTACCAGGCCATCGTTGACCACGCCCGGCGTGACCACCCGGACGAGGCGTGTGGGGTGATCGCCGGCCCGGCCGGCTCGGACCAGCCGACCCGGTTCATTCCGATGGAGAACGCCGAGCGCTCGCCGACGTTCTACCGGTTCGACTCCATGGAGCAGCTGCGGGTCTGGCGGGAGATGGACGAGCGGGACGAGGAGCCGATCGTCATCTACCACTCGCACACCGCGACCGAGGCCTACCCCTCCCGCACCGACGTCTCGCTGGCCTCCGAGCCGGGCGCGCACTACGTGCTGGCTTCCACCCGCGACCCGGACACGATCGAGTTCCGCTCGTTCCGGATCGTCGACGGCCAGGTCACCGAGGAACCGGTCGAGATCGTGTGATGCGCCGGTCAACGCCCTTCCTGTCGCTTCTGTGCAACGATGCTGGCATGACCACGCCCCGCCACCCCGCCAGCGCCGGGGTCGCGCGGCCCCGAGCCGCGGTGGCCGCGGGCGTCCGGGAGCTGCGGCTGGTCTCGCGCCGGCACGTCGACCTGCTCCGGGTCGCCAGCGCCGGCTGTCGCCGGGCGCGCTGACCCGACCCACGGCCAGCACCCGCCGGGAAGGGACGACGCCACCGGCGGTGTTCCGTCACCAGCGGGCGTGCCGACCCCGACCGGCCAGCGCGCTCGCCCCCGTTGCCGCCAACCCCTGGGAGACTGGAGAGCGCACGCGGCGACGCGGGCCGGCGGCGCCGCGGCGGTGCCCAGGCCAGCGCAACCCGCACCGGGCCGCCAGCCGCCGCCAGCCCGCACCGACCACGAGCCCACGGGCCGCCCGAGCCCACGACCGAGACGAGAGAGACGAGGAAGCACCATGGCAGTCCAGGTCCGCGTGCCGACCATCCTGCGCAGCTACACAGGCGGCGCCAAGGTCGTGGAGGGCGGCGGGGACACGCTGGCCGCGCTCTTCGACGATCTCGAGACCCGCCACAGCGGCCTGCGCGCGCGCCTCGTCACCGACGCTGGCGACCTGCACCGCTTCGTCAACGTCTACATCAACGACGAGGACGTCCGCTTCCTCGGCGGCCTGGACGCCAAGCTCTCCGACGGCGACAGCGTCACCATCCTGCCCGCCGTCGCCGGCGGCTGATCGAACCGGCGGTAGCAGATCATGCGATTCGACTCCCTGGTGGACTCGGTCGGCCGGACCCCGCTGGTCGGCCTCCCGAGGCTGTCGCCGTCCCCCGACGTGCGGCTGTGGGCCAAGCTGGAGCAGAACAACCCGACCGGCTCGGTCAAGGACCGGGCCGCGCTGTGGATGATCCAGGACGCCGAGAAGCGCGGCATCCTGAGCCCCGGCGCGACCGTGCTCGAGCCGACCTCGGGGAACACCGGGATCTCGCTGGCCATGGTGTGCCGCCAGCGGGGCTACCGCCTGATCTGCGTCATGCCGGAGAACACCTCGGTCGAGCGGCGGCAGCTGCTCACCATGTGGGGTGCGGAGATCATCTTCTCGCCGGCGGCCGGCGGCTCGAACGAGGCCGTCGCCGTGGCCAAGCGGCTGGCCGCCGAGCACCCCGACTGGGTGATGCTGTACCAGTACGGCAACCAGGCCAACGCCCAGGCGCACTACGAGACGACCGGCCCGGAGATCCTCGCCGACCTGCCAGGGATCACCCACTTCGTCGCCGGCCTCGGCACCACCGGCACGCTGATGGGCACCGGCCGCTACCTCAGGGAGCACGTCCCGGGCATCTCGATCATCGCGGCCGAGCCCCGCTACGGCGAGCTGGTCTACGGCCTGCGCAACATCGACGAGGGCTTCGTCCCCGAGCTCTACGACCCCTCGGTCCTGACCGCCCGCTACTCGGTCGGCCCGAAGGACGCCCTACGCCGCACCCGCGAGCTGGTCGCCGAGGAGGGCATCTTCGCCGGCATCTCCACCGGCGCCATCCTGCACGCGGCCCTCGCCCAGGCCGAGCGCGCCGTCCGCGAGGGCAAACGAGCCGACATCGCCTTCATCGTCTGCGACGGCGGCTGGAAGTACCTCTCCACCGGCGCCTACGCCGGCACCCTCGAAGAAGCCGAAGCCGCCCTGGAAGGCCAGCTCTGGGCCTGACCCGAAGTCAACTGGGCCTGACCCGAAGTCAAAACCCAGGATGCCCGCGGACGACCTCAGAACAGGCCCGCTCCGGGCCGGACACCTTGTGATTCCTGGAATAAGAAGGACTTTGAGCAAGAAAAAAATGACCGTTGACGGTCTACAGGTCGCACACCTCAATACCCAGCTCGCCCATCACATCCACCGCCATATCCGCGAGCTGCTCCTTGGAGATACGAGCCCCCCGAAGCGTCAACAGCCCACGCGCGCCATACAGCCGCGCGTCCTGAAGATCGCAGCCGACCGCAGACGAGGCGTCAAAGCTGACCCCATCCAGCTTGCTACCTGCGAAGATGAAACCGTCGAGCCTGCCAGCCAACGACGCATTACGGAACGTGCAACCCTCAAAGTAGACGCGCCCCGCAGTACGGGCGACCGCCATGCTCGCGAAGTCCAAGCGGCAGTCAAGAAATGCCACGTCCTCCAGCCGGGCGAATGCCACATGCCAGCCGGTGGCCCTGCATGCTTGAAACTCCACCCGGCGCGCGGTCACGTCTGTCCATGTGGAGTTGGACAGGTCACTGCCGTCCACCACCACATCGGACAGGTCCAGAGGCCCGAGGCGTGCGCCGCTCAGAGTGACGCCGTCAAGAATCGACGCCACGGCCGTACCCTCTCCTCGCACGGACTCCTGACCGCCGGACACATGGGCACGCCGGAAGTCGAAGGTTCCCCGCAGCGCCGCACGCTCAGCTACCAAGTCATCAACATCGACTGATGGTCGCCGCATCCGCTGCCCGTCACGGAGGTCACGGAACTCCATGCTGAGAGGGTAGTCTCCGAGCCTGCACGGTCCGCCCGTCGTTCGTCCCACCCGAGCCGAGCCGCCAGCCGCCGGACCTGGCCCGCGACCGCACCGAAACCGTTCGGGAACGGAGCCGGGAGGCCCAAAGGGTCCTCGCCAGGCGTCGCGGCGGTCGGACCGGCAGAAGGGCTGGTCTGCCAGGCGTTTGCCCGATTCTCAAGACGGTGCGGGAGGGGGGACTTGAACCCCCACGCCCTAGGGCGGCAGATCCTAAGTCTGCTGCGTCTGCCATTCCGCCACTCCCGCGTGCGTCTCCAGCCTATCGATCGGGGAGGCGATGGCCCGTCGGTGGGCCGTCCGGGGATGCGGCGGGCCGAAGTTGTCACCGGGGTGTGGTAGGCAGGAGGTGCCCGAACAGGGCAGTCCGGGGGGAACCGGGCGCAGGCGATCCGGACATCGGCGCTGGCCCGCACTGAGGTGGCCCGTAGTGGTCCTCGGGGGTGGGGAGGCAACGCCTATGGCCTGGCGTGCGTCCGTAGGTGCATGAGCGACCCCGGGCCCCAGGCGGGGTTGATCCGGTAATGATCCCAGGAAGGGCGGACCAGGTGAGGCGAGCTGCCACGACCGGCGGGCTTCTCAACGCCGAGCTGATGGACGTCCTGTTCGCCGGCTGCCAGGTGGTCAGGACCCAGCTGGTCGGCCGCCTGGTCGACGCGGTGTTCCGGGTGAACGCCGACGAGCACCGGCGGCGGGTCAGGTGCGCCCTCGGCGCGGTGCGGCACCCGCGGCTGCTGCGGCGGCTGGCCGCGCTGCCCCAGGGCGTGCTGGTCGAGGACCCGGTGCTGCACAGCGAGACCAGCATGCTCCCCGACGGGATCGTCGAGCGGTCCGAGCCGGACGGGGTCGGCCGGCTGCTGGCGCCGCCGGTCACGCTGGAGGCGGTCGTGGTGCCGTCGCCGGGGCCGGCGCAGACCCGGCACGTCCGGGTGGCCGAGGAGTTCGCGCCGTTCGTCACCCCGTGGGTGGTGAGCGGCGACCCGCGGGTCGACGTCGGGGTGTACGTGGCGGCGTCGGTGAGCGGGGTCGGGCTGGTGACCCGCCGGCCCGAGCCGGAGGTCGTGCTGCCGGCCGGCCCGGCGACCGGGCGGGGCGCGCTCGAGCGGGCCTGGCCGCTGGCCGAGCAGGTCTACGACCGCTGGCTGGCCACCCAGGCGCCGCTGGTGATCTTTGATCCGGACGAGCCGGACGGCGTGGCTCTGCTGCCGACGAGCTGAGCGCGGCCGGCGGTCCGCCGCGGCGCGGGCGCCGGCGCTTCGAGGGACACCGCGCGGCGCGGGCGTCGGCGCTTCGGGAAACAAGGCGAGGTTGCGGCTGGGGTGCCGTGGGCCGGGGACGGATGGATCGACCCGGACACCCTCAGCCGCGCCCTCAACCTACCTGTTCGATAGCGGATAGTCACTGATCGATTACAGGCAGTTCAAGCCTACACCATGCCTTGTCGGTCCGCAGTGCGCGGCGACCGGGTGATACCGATATGGCGCTCGAAAGGGCCACCAGCCACCTCTCGTCCGGATCGCGCCATGCCGTCGGTGGCGCGGCCGGCCCGCGGGTGCTACCCACCTGGGGTGGGTGGAATCCCGGGGACGGCGGCCCACCTGTGCCGGTCCCTCGGTGGCGTGCGCATTATCACGGCCTGGGCATAAGGTGCAAGCAGGGATGGTCCGCACCTCCTGCACCGGATGTCCGCGGTTAGACAATGGTTGCGTGACGACACCCACAGGGTGATCGCAAGGTTTCCGGCTTAGTCTTTCGCGTCATGAGCGACGCGCCGATCGGGGTGTTCGACAGCGGCGTCGGAGGACTGACGGTGGCGCGGGCCATCCTGGACCAGCTGCCGCACGAGCCGATCCTCTATCTCGGGGACACCGCGAACGCGCCCTACGGCCCGCGTCCCCTCGCCGAGGTTCGCCAGCTCGCCATCGCCGCGATGGACACGCTCGTCGCCGAGGGTGTCAAGCTTCTCGTGATCGCCTGCAACACGGCGAGCGCAGCGTGTCTGCGCGACGCGCGGGAGCGTTACGACGTCCCGGTGGTGGAGGTGGTGCTGCCCGCTGCCCGCCGGGCGGTGGCGGCCACCCGCTCGGGGCGGGTGGGGGTCATCGGCACGGTCGCGACGATCAAC
>JADGHD010000842.1 GCA_019689615.1 Frankia sp.
TTCTGTTGCTCCGGGTGGTGTGCTCGGAGTTGTTTATATGTGTCATGCGCTGGCCCCCCGCTGGGCCGGCGACGGCGGACGGGCCGACCCCTTCACCAACAGTCATGTCCCAAGGCTGATGACCCAAGCTGTGAACTGGCTGAACGCAACCTGTGCGCGCGCTGTGCGCCGGCCGGGAGGGCGGCAACGGCGGGCAGATGGCCGTGCCACCCGTGGACGAGCCGGCCACGATCACGGCCGCGCGGCGGGCCGGACAGCCACGGCGGGCCCGGCGCCCCGGCCACGGCGGCGATGGCGGGATGGCGGCGTCAGCGTGGGGTGCGAGTAACCGGGCCCGGGGTGACGCTCGGCGCCGCGGCCGCCGCCGGGGCCGGCACCAGCGGCACCCCGCTGACCACGAGCGTCGCGAGGACCTGGTCCGGGCAGTCCGGCGGGCTGGTGGTCAGGGTGACGGTCAGTGCCGCCGTCCTGCTGCCGAAGCCGGTGATCTGGCTGAGGGGGACGCGGGCGAGCACGGCCGGGCCATCCGGCCTGGCCGGGACGGCGGTGTTGAGGGTGACCAGGTCCTGGCCGCTGGCCGTGCGGGCGTCGGCGCGGATCACTACCTGGCTGGCGCCGGCCGGCACGGCGGCGGTGTAGCGGCCCACGAGCTCCAGCACCGGCTCACCGGCCCGGGAGACGACCCGGGCGATGACGCTCGCGGTGTCCAGGGTGACCGGCGCACAGGGGACCGGGGTCCTGGTCGGCGTCGCCGTCGGCGAGGCGGTCGGCGGCCTGGTCGGCGACACCGTGACCGTGGGCGCGGTAGTGGGCGACGCCGTGGGCGAGCGGGTCGGCGCCGCGCTGGGTGACGTGGTCGCGGGCGGCGTCGGCGTGGGGCTCACGGACGGCGTCTGCTCGACGTCGGGCGGCGACGATGGGGCGACGGTCGGCGTGAGCGTGACCGTCGGGACCAGGCCGGGCTCCTCGGTCGGGGCGCCGGCGGGCGGCTCCAGCGTCGGCGTCGGCTCCGGGGTGACGGCCGGGCTCCCGGTCGGCTCGAGCGGCACGACCGGGGCCGGAACGGAAACCGGGCTGCCGCCGCGGTAGGCGTCGTACCAGGAGAGAACTACGGCGACGTAGGCGTCGGATTCGTTGTAGGCAAAGACGGCGGCGCGCAGCTGCTCGCTATCACTGAGGTCGCGGCCGTGCGCGCACAGGTAGCCGGCCGCCGAGAGCGCGGCGTCGTGAATGTTGTTCGGGTCGACGTTGCCGTCACCATTACCATCCCGGCCAGCCCTTGCCCAGGTTGACGGAATGAACTGCATCGGCCCGACGGCGCGGTCATACGTGGTGTCACCGTCGAGCGCGCCGTTGTCGGTGTCCTCGATCCGGGCCCGGCCAGGGGAACCGTCCAGCCGCGGGCCGAGGATCACCGGCGTGACCGTGCCCTCGGGATCGATCGACGTGCCGCCGGCGTGGTTCGACTCGACCTTCCCGATCGCCGCGAGCAGCTCCCAGCGCAGCCTGCAGCCGGGCAGCTCGCCGCCCATCCGCTCGGCCGCCTGCTCGTAGGCCGCCAGCAGCTGGGTCGGGATCCGCCGGTCCCGCGAGCTGAGGCTGACCGGGGCGATGCCGCCGGTGCTGTCGGTGCCGGTGGCCGGGCCTGCGTCGGGAAGGCCCAGCCCGCCGGCGCTCAGGCCGACCGGGTCGGGGCCCGGCGAGCCGTCGGGCGTCGGGGTGTCCAGCCAGGTCGGGTCGACGTCGCTCACCCTGGGTGTCGGCGTGGGCAGCGGAGCCGCGTCCAGCCTGCTGACCTCGTCGTCCTGCGGGACCGACGCGCCGAGGAAGAGCAACAGGACGAGCGCTGGCGGGCCAACGATGTGGGCGAACCGCAGCCGGCTGGTCACGGGCCGACGGGGCGCGCGGTGCCGGCCGCGCCGCGACGACGGCCGGCTGCCCGGCCGCGGCGCCGGCGCGGGAGCCGGCGGCGGCCCCGGCGGACGCCGGTACAGCGGGTTGGCCGTCTGGACGG
>JADGHD010000843.1 GCA_019689615.1 Frankia sp.
GCGGAACTCGGGCGGGTGAGGAGCGGGCATGGTCGACATCCTCCCTGGCGGCCGGGGGCCACCTCAGGCGAGGTGTCCGTGCTCAGGGGTCAAGCTCAATGCAGCACTTCCTGGCCGACGCGGTGTGCGACGACGACGGCCTGCGCACCGACCTACGTGACTACGTCATCGAGCAGTTCGGCGACCCCGAGGCGGTGTTCGTGTTCGACGAGACCGGCGACGTCAAGAAGGGAACGATGACTGTCGGCGTCCAGCGGCAGTACACCGGCACGGCGGGGCGAATCGAGAACGCGCAGGTCGCGGTATACCTGACCTACGCCCCCCGGCCGGGCACGCCTTCCTCGACAACGCGCTGTACATGCCGGCCTCGTGGATGACAGACCCGGAACGCCGCCAGGCCGCGGGCGTCCCCGACGACCTGGTGTTCCGGACCAAACCCGAGCTCGCCCGCCGAATGGTCGAGACCGCGCTCGACGCCGACGCCCCGGCCCGCTGGGCCACCGGCGACGAGGTCTACGGCAACCCCGCCCTGCGCGCCGCGCTGGCCGGCCGCGGCCTGGGCTACGCCCTCGCCGTCGCGAAGACCCACCAGATCGACACGAAGGCCGGCAAGAAGAAGGCGATCGACCTGGCGGTCACCCTGCCCGAGGCCGCCTGGACCAGGATCTCCGCGGGCAGGGGCGCCAAGGGCGAGCGGCTCTACGGCTGGGCGTTCGTCGCGACCACCGACCAGGACCTGCCCGGCCAGCGCCACCTGCTGATCCGCCGCGACATCACCACCGGCGAGTCCGCGTTCTACCGCGCCCACAGCCCGAAGCCCGTCCCGCTGGCCACCTACGTCCGCGTCGCCGGGATCCGCTGGAGCGTCGAGGACGACTTCCAGTCCTCCAAGGAACTCACCGCCCTCGACGAGCACCAGGTCCGCCGCTGGACCTCCTGGCACCGCTGGACCCTGCTCGCGATGCTCGCCCACGCCTTCCTCGCCGTCACCACCGCCCACGCCCACGACACCGCACCCCCCGACGGACTGATCCCGCTCCACGCCAACCTCCCCTGCCTGCCCTGGCGGCAGGCGCCGGACCTGGTCATGACGCCGAGAAGGCCCACGGCCGGATCGAGGTCCGCTCGTTGAAGGCACTGACCGTCACCACGCCCAGGCCCGTCGCCTTCTGGGGCACCAGGCAGGTCGTCGAACCGCGTCGGCGCACCCCGGCGCAAGAAGACCGTCACCGCGGTTCCGGCCACCTCCGAGGAGGTGTTCCACCTCGTCACGAGCCTGCCCGCCGAACAGATCCACCCCCGCGACCTCGCCGCCCGCGCCCGCGGGCACTGGACGTCGAGGCCGTCCACCACCGCCGCGACCGGACCCGCGACGAGGACCGCCACACCGCACCCACCGGCCACGCCCTACTGGCCTGGGCGATCGCCCGCGACACCGCCATCAGCGCGCCAGGCCTCACCGGACACACCCGCATCGCCAAAGCCCTGCGAGCCACCGCCCGCCAGCCCGAACGCGCCCTTCAGATCATCGGCCTGATCAGCGAAAAGGGACTTTGACGACGCCCCGCGTTCCACGGCCGCGTCCCGCTGCCAGCTCCGGAACAGCCCGTAGGCCGTCTGCCGGGTGCCGTACCGGGCCGGGACGCCCCGACACGGTGTCCCGGCCCGTGTTCGCCACCGGATCCCGTCGATCAGCTGCCGGCGAGTCCACGCCTGCGCACGGCCCGGCATCTTCTTCTCGCTGGGGCGGCAGGGGTTCCAGCACAGCCCACTGCCCGTTCGTGAAGTAAGGTCAACCCCGCGCCACACAACGGATCACGCAGCCCGAAAGTCACCACCAGATCCACGGGCAGCCTCGGGACATGCTTCTGAAGCAGGCCCTAAGCTTGTCGTTTAACCTGCCTGCCTCTCAGCTTGTCGTTTAACCTTTTGACGTCACGCTGCGTGATAGGCGCAGGTGGCATGAGGTGGTCCCGCGCGTCGTGCTGACGTGAAGCGGCCTCCTGTTGA
>JADGHD010000844.1 GCA_019689615.1 Frankia sp.
CGCCACGACCACCGCCCGCAGACCGCCGCCGCCCGGCAGGCCGGCCACCACCGCCGCCTGGTCGCGCCCGCGCCACTCCCGCGTGGTCACCAGCGCGACCGCCTTGGACTGGCGCAGGATGAAGTCCAGCTCCCGCGGACCGTAGATCATCACGATCGGCAGCAGCATCGCCCCGGCGAGCGCCACCGCCGCCTGCGCCACCGCGCCCTCGTAGGTGCCGGGCAGCTGGACGGCGACGACGTCGCCCGGCTCGACCCCGAGCCCCCGCAACGCCCCGGCGGCCCGCTCGGCGTCGGCGACCAGTGCGCCGAGCGTGGTGTCGACCGGTCTGGTCGCGCTGTCGAACCAGATCCGCGCCGTGTCATGGTCAGCGGCGCCTGCCAGGATCTGCCCGGCCAGTGTCTGGGAGACGGTCATCGCTTCCCTCCCGCCATCGCGCCTCCTCGCGGGCCCGTGGTGTTCACGATGTCGTCGCTGACCCGGCGGTCTCCGTCTCCTCCCCGTCAGCCGGGCCGGCGAGGGCGGTGCCCAGGTAGGCGGCCTCCAGCGCTGCCGGGTCACCGCGCAGCTCGGCGGCCTTGCCGGACAGCGACACGGCACCGTGCACGAGCACCATGGCCGAGTCCGCGATCTCGAGTGCCAGGTGGACGTGCTGCTCGACCAGAATGATCGCCGCGCCGACCTCGTCAGCGATGTTGCGCAGCAACGGCATGAGCTGCTCCACGATGATCGGAGCCAGGCCCATGCTCATCTCGTCGATGAGCAGCGCCCGCGGCCCCTGCACGAGCGCCCGGGCAACCGCGAGCATCTGCTGCTCGCCGCCGGAGAGCATCCCGGCCCTGACCTTGGTACGGTCACGTAGTTGCGGGAAGAGGTCGAGGACCTCGCTGACCGTCGCGCCGCCCTTCCTGCTGGCGATCCTGATGTTGTCCAGGGTGGGCAGGTTCGTGAACAGCGCCCTGTTGTCGGGTACCAGCACCACGCCCGCGCGGTTCATCCGGCGGGCCGAGCTGCCTGTCACGTCGCTCCCGTCGACGGCGATCCGGCCGGCGGTCGGCCGCAGGAAGCCGGCGAGGGCCAGCAGCAGGGTGGTCTTGCCGGCGCCGTTGGGTCCCAGCACCGCCAGGATCTCGCCCTTGTCGACCGAGACGGAGATGTCGCGGGCGACCGTCGTGCGCTGGTACCCGACGCAAAGTCCTTCGCAGCTCAGCACGGCGCTCATGACGCCATCTCCTTCACGGCGTGGGTGGTACCGAGGTAGGCCTGCGCGACCTTCGGGTCGGACCGGATCTGTTCCGGCGCGCCGCTGGCGATCTGCCTGCCGAAGTCGAGGACATGGATGGTGTCGCACAGACCGAGGACGAAGTGCATGTCGTGGTCGACGAGCACGATCGTCACGCCGCGGCCGCTCACCGCCCGCAGCCGCTCGGCCAGCCACGCGCTCTCCGTCGGGTCGAGACCGGCGGCCGGTTCGTCAAGCAGCAGCACGTCCGGTCCGCTGGCCAAGGCGCGGGCGATCGAGACGAGCTGGCGCTGGCCCTGAGAGAGCTCACCGACGCCGCGGTCACGCAGCTCGGTCAGCCCGAGCCAGTCGAGCAGCTCGTCGCGGGACGGCGCGCCGGGGCGGGCGGCGTACTGGCCGGCCATGATGTTCTCGTCGACGGTGAGGCCGTCATAGAGGTCCACGCCCTGGAATGTGCGGGCGAGCCCGAGCCGGGCCCGGCGGTGCGGGGGAAGGCTCTCCAGCCGCCGCTCGCCCAGCTCGACCGCTCCGGTCGCCGACGCGAACCCGCAGGTGGCGTCCATCAGTGTGGTCTTGCCTGCGCCGTTCGGGCCGATGACGCCGACGATCGTCCCAGGCTCCGCGTTGATCGTCACGTCGGACAGCGCCGTGACACCGCCATACCTGACGCCGATCCCGTTGACGGACAGCCGGGCGCCGAGCGCGGGCCGGTCGCCCGGCGCGCCGGGGGGGGCGCCCCGGGGGGGCCCCCGCGCCCCCCGCGGGTG
>JADGHD010000845.1 GCA_019689615.1 Frankia sp.
AGGCGCGGGGCGTGCACCGGGACGTGCCAGCGGGCGGGCCCGGGCGGGAGCAGCTCGGCCCAGGCGGAGCTGAGGGCACGGACGTTGTCCGGCTCGGAGCCGGTGATCTTCGCCATGACCTCGGCCATCTCGTCGTCCGGGACCGCGACGACGACCGCGACGCCGGGGGAGGCGTCGCGCAGCAGCCGGGCGCTCGGGGAGTCCGGGACGGGCGGGTCGATGAGCACATGCGCCCATACCTTCATCGGGTCGCGGGCCGGCTGGCCGAGGGCTTCGGCCATGATCTGGTCGGCCAGCCGGGTGTCCAGCTCCACACCGTCGCGGACCAGGCGGGCGTCCCGGGCGAAGCTGCCAAGGCCCCAGCCGAGCGCCCGGCACAGCAGCGCGGCGATCGTGTACGAGCCGCTCCACTGCAGGCCGGTGACCACGATGCCGGTCAGCTCCCTCGCCCCGGTGCCGTGCGGGCCGGCGGCGGGCAGGTGCAGCACGGCGGGTGTGGCGCTGCGCTCGCGGCGCTCGGAGAACCGGTGCACCATCAGCCGCGGCCGCTCGGCCGCCGCCTTCTCCCCGAGCACCTTGGCCAGCTCGCGGACGAAGAACCGCGGCTCCTCCCAGGACGCCGCCGTGGCCTTGAACGACGCCTCGAAGGTCTTCTCGATCTGGTGCGGCTCGGTCATCCCGTCGACGCGCTCGATGAGCACGTAGTCGGCGAAGCGGTAGCGCACCCGCCGGCCGCGGGAGTGCGGCACGACCTGGACGCTCCAGCTGCCGTCCTCGGTCGCCGGGTCGGCGGCGAAGAGGAAGCCGCCGGCCGGACCACCGCGGCGGGCGAGCACGTCCTGCAGCGCCTGTACCCGGTCCTCGGCGACCCGCAGCCGGCGGGTGAGGTCGGCGACCGACGGCTGGGTGATCCCGAACTCGGCGAGCATCGCGACCGGGTCGGCCGCGATGGCCTCGGCCAGCGGGGCGATCGCGTGCGGGTCGACCGTCGTGTAGTTGCTCAGCCAGCGGGCGAGCTTGTCCTGGCTGATGCCGAGCATCGCCCCGACCCGCCGGTGCAGCTCGGGCAGGCTGATGCGGCGCTCGTTCATCGCGGTCTTCATCGCGAATGCCCAGCGCGCCTGGTCCGGCCGGCCGTTCGAGGCCGTTTGCGCGGTCAGTGGCTGGAACCGGGATCGCCGCTCGATGGTCATGTCACCCGCCACGTCAAGCTCGCCGATCGGTTGCTCCTGGGATTCGGCTGGCCTGATCACCCTACTCACCGCGACCCACGGGGTAGGAGGCGCGGCGCTGGGTACCGCATCGGTCGCGGGCCCCTCATCGGGGGGATCGAGCAGGAACCCGTGACAACGATCAGAAGAGGGAGAGAACAGCCATGGCACTTCCCACCCGCGTCAGCGAGGTACGCCCCGCGTTCGCCCGCTGGGACCCGTTCCGGGAGATCGAGGACGTCTGGGCCAAGATGGGCAGCCTGCTCGGTGACGTCGTCTCCGGTACCGCACCGGAGGGCCGGACGTTCGGCACCCTCGCCAGCCTGATCACGCCGGTGGACATCGAGGAGACCGACGACGCGTTCATCGTCGAGCTCGACCTGCCCGGCGTGAGCCGCGACGACGTCACGATCGACCTGCGTGACAACGAGCTCGTCGTCTACGGCGAGATCAGGGAACGGGAGCGGAAGGGCGCGTTGCGCCGGCAGTCCCGCCGCTGCGGGCAGTTCGAGCACCGCATCGCGTTGCCGGGCGACGTCGACGCGGAATCCGTCCGGGCGTCGTTGCGCGACGGCGTGCTGACGCTGCACTGCGCCAAGAAGGAGGCGAGCCACCCGCGCCGAATCGAGATCGAGGCGTAGCGCGCCGGTAGAGCGGCGTACCTCCGGACGTGGCGCGGAGTGGCGCGAAAGCGGCCTGCACGCGGCTGCGAGGCGCTATAGAGCGCAGCACCACCAGGGTTCCGGAGCGCAGCGCCATGAGGGTCCGGAGCGCAGCGCCATGAGGGTCCAGAGCGC
>JADGHD010000069.1 GCA_019689615.1 Frankia sp.
CCTACTGTGCCACACGGCGGCCAGTGGGCCGCCTACTGTGCCACACGGCGGCCAGTGGGCCGCGCGGCGCCACCCACCCCGGCCAGCCAACCGCGGCGTCACCGCGCGTCCGCGCTGGCCGGGGCGGCGTCGGCGTCGGTGGGCTCGGCGGCGCTCGCCGCGGCCTCGCGGGCCACCTCGGCCAGGACGCGGCGGTCGGCTTCGCTGAGTTCGACGTCGGCGAGCAGGTCGGGGCGGCGCTGGGCGGTGCGGCGCAGGGCCTGGTCGCGGCGCCAGCGGGCGATCGCGCCGTGGTCGCCGGACAGCAGCACGTCGGGCACGCGCCGGCCGGCCCACTCGGGCGGGCGGGTGTAGACCGGGCCCTCCAGCAGGCCGTGCGCGAACGAGTCGTCCGTGATCGACTGCGTGTTGCCGACGGCGCCGGGGAGCAGGCGGGCGATCGCCTCGACCATCACCAACGTGGCGACCTCTCCGCCGGAGAGCACGTAGTCGCCGATCGAGATCTCGTCGTCCGCCCAGGCCTCGATCACCCGGGCGTCGATGCCCTCGTAACGGCCGCAGCAGAACACCAGCCACGGCTCGCGGGCCAGCTCGGCGGCACAGGCCTGGGTGAACGGCCGGCCGGCCGGGGTGGGCACGATCACCCGCGGCCGGGGCGCCGGGCCGCCGGACGAGCTGATCTCGCGCAGCGCGGCGTCCCACGGCTCGGGGCGCATCACCATCCCCGGGCCGCCGCCGTAGGGGGTGTCATCGACCGTGCGGTGCCGGTCGGTGGCCCAGTCCCGCAGGTCGTGGGTGTGGACCTCCAGGACGCCCCGGTCACGGGCCTTGCCGAGCAGCGACAGCCGCAGGGGCTCCAGGTACGCCGGGAAGATCGTCACGACGTCGACGCGCATGGCGCTGCCCTCCTCGGCCATGGTCGGCCCGCCGGGGGTGGCCGCGCTCTCGGCCACCGCGGCGGGCGGTCCCCCGCCGCGCCGGGCGGGCCTGGCGGACGGGCTGGGCTGGCTGCCCGGCGCCGGTCGACGACCGGTTCTCGGGCGGCGGTCAGTCGAGGTCGAGCAGGCCGGACGGCGGGTCGATGACGAGCCGCCCGCCGGCCGGGTCGACCGTGGGCACGATGTCCCGCACGAACGGGACGAGGTGCTCGCCGCCGCCCGGCCGGCCGATGGCCAGCAGCTCACCCGCCGGGGTGTGCACCACGTCGGTGACCTCGCCGACGAGCCGGCCGTCCGTGGTCAGCGCGCGCAGCCCGACCAGGTCGCGGTCCCACCAGTAGTCGCCGTCGGCGTCGTCGGTCTCGACACCGGCCGACGGGTCGCCCGCCCGGTCGGAGTCGATCGTCAGCACCACGCCCCGCAGCGCCTCGGCGGCGGTGCGGTCGGCGACGCCGTCGAAGCGCACCAGCATCCGCCCGGAGTGCCACCGGGACCCGGCCACGACCAGGCTCGGCCCGCCGCCGGACCGGTCCAGCCTGGATCCCGGCGCGAACCGCAGCTCCGGCACGTCAGTGCGGACCTCGACGGTCACATCTCCCCGGATGCCGTGCGCCTTGCCGATCCGGCCGACGACGATAGGCTCCCCCATCCGGGCGACCTCAGCCCGTGCGTCAGTGATCGACGTCGATGACGTCGACGCGCAGGCCTCGCCCACCGACGCCGGCCATCACCGTGCGCAGCGCCTTCGCGGTCCGGCCGCGGCGGCCGATCACCTTACCCAGGTCGTCGGGGTGCACCCGGACCTCGAGCGTGCGGCCGCGACGGTTCGACAGCAGATCCACCCGGACATCGTCCGGGTGGTCGACGATGCCTCGAACCAGATGCTCGAGCGCGGCCTCCAGCACCTACTGCCCCGAGGACGTCGCCGCCGCGTCGCCCTCGGCGGACGCGGACTTGCCGCTCTTCTTCTTGGGCGTGGTGGCCGGCTTCTCCTCCAGGCCCGCCGCCTCCCGCGCCGCGGCCTGGAAGACCTCGCGCCGGTCGGCCTTCGGGGCGGCGACCTTCATCGGCTCGGGCGCCGGCAGGCCCTTGAACTTCTGCCAGTCGCCGGTGACCTTCAGGATCGCCAGCACCGGGTCGGTCGGCTGGGCGCCGACGGAAAGCCAGTGGCGCACCCGCTCCGAGTCCACGACGATCGTGCTGGGCTCGTCCTTCGGGTGGTACTGGCCGATGGTCTCGATGACCCGGCCGTCGCGCTTGGTGCGCGCGTCGGCGACGACGATGCGGTAGTGCGGCTCGCGCATCTTGCCGAGGCGCTGCAGCTTGATCTTTGTTGCCACGACTGTTGAGAAGCTCCGTTGCTTGGGGGGCCGCGCCTACCGCGGCACCGGGGTCCGGGGGCCACCCCCGGACGATCACATCAGGCATCCGGGAGGCTGACCCGTTCAGTGAACAGGCCGCGCCTGCACCGTACAGTCTGCCAGATCGCCCCGGCGGCGCGGCGGCGACCGGCGGCCAACGCCGCACCACCGGCGGGGCGCGACGCAGGCCAGCGGCCCAGGCGCCGGCAGCCGGGCCGCGCTCAGCGGCCGCGGCGGCGGCCACCGCCGGGCGGCTGCTGGTACGCGCCCGGCTGCATCAGCGCCGACAGGTCGAAGTTCGCCGGCATGCCGCCCGGTGGCAGCGCGCCGGGGAAGCCGGCCGCACCGCCGCCCGTCTGCGCCTTGGCGGCCTTCGCCTGGGCCTGGGCGGCGCGCGCCGCGGGGTTGCCCTTCTTGCTCGCGCCCTTGCCCTTCTTGGCCGCCTTCTTCGCGGCGGCGCCCTTCGACCGGCCGAGCATCATGCCGGGCAGGCCACCGCTGGCCATCTGCTTCATCATCTTGCGGGCCTCGGTGAACCGGTCGATCAGCTGGTTCACCTCGGTCACCGTCACGCCGGAACCGCGGGCGATCCGGGCCTTGCGGGACGCCTGCAGGATCCGCGGGTCAGCGCGCTCGGCCGGCGTCATCGACCGGATGATTGCCACCACCCGGTCGACTTGCCGGTCGTCGACCTGGGCGAGTTGCTCCTTCATCTGCCCGGCGCCGGGCAGCCTGCCCAGCAGGTTCGCGATCGGGCCCAGCTGGCGGATCGCCAGCATCTGGTTCATGAAGTCCTCGAGCGTGAACTCGGCGGCGGCCATCTTGCGGGCCATCTCCTCGGCCTGCTCGGCCTCGAAGACCTGCTCCGCCTGCTCGATCAGGGTGAGCACGTCACCCATGTCGAGGATCCGGGACGCCATCCGGTCCGGGTGGAAGACCTCGAAGTCCTCCGGCCGCTCGCCCGTGGACGAGAACATGATCGGCCGGCCGGTGACGTGCGCCACCGAGAGCGCGGCACCACCACGGGCGTCGCCGTCGAGCTTGGACAGCACCACGCCGCTGAACCCGACCCCGTCGAGGAAGGCGAGCGCGGTCTGCACCGCGTCCTGGCCGACCATCGCGTCGACGACGAAGAGGATCTCGTCCGGGCGGACCGCGTCGCGGATGTCCGCGGCCTGCCGCATCATCTCCTCGTCGACGCCCAGCCGGCCGGCGGTGTCGACGATCACCACGTCGAACACGTTGCGCCTGGCGTAGACGACCGCGTCGGCGGCGACGGCGACCGGGTCACCGACGCCGTTGCCCGGCTCCGGCGCGAACACCTCGACCCCGGCCCGCTGGCCGAGCACCTGCAGCTGGTTCACCGCGTTCGGGCGCTGCAGGTCACAGGCCACCAGCAGCGGGGTGTGGCCCTGCTTCCTCAGCCACAGCGCGAGCTTGCCGGCGAGCGTGGTCTTACCGGTTCCCTGCAGGCCAGCGAGCAGGATGACGGTCGGTGGCGTCTTGGCGAACCGCAGCGACACCGTCTCGCGGCCGAGGATCTCGACGAGCTCCTCGTGAACAATCTTGATGACCTGCTGCGCCGGGTTGAGCGACTGGCTCACCTCGGCGCCGCGGGCCCGCTCCTTCACGCTGGCGATGAACGAGCGCACCACCGGCAGCGCGACGTCCGCCTCCAGCAGTGCCACCCGGATCTCGCGGGCGGTGGCGTCGATGTCGGCCTCGGACAGCCGCCCGCGGCCGCGCAGCGACTTGAAGGCCTTGTCGAGGCGGCTGGAGAGGGTGTCGAACACGCGCACACTCCGGGATCGGGGGCCAGCGGAGGGATCTGCCGACGGCAGGAGCGGGACTGCCCACGCCGCGGCGGCCCGGCCCGATGATCCCGCGCACGGCGGCCCCGGGCACCATCGGCACGGACAGTCCCAGGGTACGCACCGTCGGCCGGCCGCCGACGCGGATATCGAACCCGTCGCGGCGACCTGCCCGGATCGATCCCAGTGTGAGCCACGCCATACCAAAATGGCCGCAGCCCTTCCCCTGGAGGGTGTAGCGATCTAGCATCTCTCGCGCGGTCCGATGACCGTGCCAGGTCTGCCAGGATCTCCCGCCGCTCGCCGGCTGGCCTTCACCCGCTGCGCCCGCGGCCCGGGGGACACCAGCGTCCGGCGAGGTCGCCCGCCCTCCTCAACGAAGAGGGCGGACCCGGCTGGCGATCACCGCCACGCCCCGTCCGTGCGGGCACACCTCGCCGGACCGTGGGCAGGCCGGCGCGGGCGGGCAAGGCCGTGAGCAGCGCCGCCGCAGCGCCCAGCGCGGCGGCGCGACCACCGCGGTGCCACCGCCGGGCGACCCCTCAGCCGACCGGGTCGCCGAGCAGGGCGTCGACGAAGCCCTCCGGGTCGAACGGCGCCAGGTCGTCCGGCCCCTCCCCCAGGCCGACCAGCTTGACCGGGACCCCCAGCTCGCGCTGGACCGCGATGACGATGCCGCCCTTGGCGGTGCCGTCGAGCTTGGTGAGCGCGACCCCGGTGATGTCGACGGCCTGGCGGAACACCCGGGCCTGCTCCAGCGCGTTCTGGCCGGTGGTCGCGTCCAGCACCAGGATCACCTCGTCCACCGGGCTCTGCCGGGTGACAACCCGCTTGACCTTGGACAGCTCGTCCATCAGGCCGACCTTGGTGTGCAGCCGGCCGGCGGTGTCGATCAGGACGGTGTCGGCGCCGGTCTCGATGCCGCGCCGGACGGCGTCGAACGCCACGGCCGCCGGGTCGCCCTTCTCCGGGCCGCGCACGGTGACCGCGCCGACCCGGCTGCCCCAGGTCTCGAGCTGGTCGGCGGCGGCGGCGCGGAACGTGTCGGCGGCGCCGAGCACGACCGACCCGCCGTCGGCGATCAGCAGCCGGGCGATCTTGCCGCAGGTGGTGGTCTTGCCGGTGCCGTTGACGCCGACGACGAGCACGACCGCCGGCCGGCCGTCGGCGCTGGTGCGCAGCGACCGATCGGTGGTGGTGCCGATCTGGGCGAGCAGCTCGTCGCGCAGCATCGTGCGCACGTCGGCGAGCGAGCGCGCACCGAGCACGGCCGTGCGCTCCCGCAGCGCGGCCACCAGCTCCGTGGTCGCGGTGACCCCGACGTCGGCCATGAGCAGCGTCGACTCGACGTCCTCCCAGTCCTCCTCGGTCAGCTCGTCCCCGGAGAGCAGGGAGAGCAGGCCGCGGCCGAGCGCGTTCTGCGAGCGGGCGAGCCGGGCCCGCAGCCGGACCAGCCGGCCGACGGACGGCGCCGGCACCTCCAGCTCGGGGGCGAGGGTGCCGGCAGCGCCCGCGCCGGCCCGCTCGGCCTCCTCCGTCTCGGCTTCGGCGGCCCGCCGCTCGGCCTCGACCTCCTCGGCCGTGCGCGGCTGCGGTGGCGGCGGTGCCACCACCGTCCCGGTCGGCGACGGCGGGGTGGCGCCCGTGGTCCTCGTCCCCTCGCCGGTCAGGCCGGGGGGCGTCGGCGGCAGCTGCCGGGACGGCCGGCGGCGGCGCAGGGTCGTGCCCACGAGCGTTCCGGCCGCGACCACCAGCACAACGGCGATCGCGATGATGAGGTAGACGTACTCCACGCACCGATCCTTCCAGGTCAACGCCGGTAGCGGCGGCCCGCCCCGAGCACGCGGTGCAGCCACGCCGCCACCGGGCGCCCGCCGCGGCCGGCGGCCAGGACCGGGCGCACCGGCAAGCCCGGCACCGCCGGCCTAGGCCGAGGCCCGTTCCCGCAGGCGCTGGCTGATCACCGTGGTGACGCCGTCGCCGCGCATCGACACCCCGTAGAGCGCGTCCGCGATCTCCATGGTGCGCTTCTGGTGGGTGATGATGATCAGCTGTGACTTCTGCCGCAGCCCCTCGATCGCGTTCAGCAACCGGCCGAGGTTGCGGTCGTCGAGCGCCGCCTCCACCTCGTCCAGCACGTAGAACGGCGACGGCCGGGCACGGAAGATCGCCAACAGCAGGGCCAGCGCCGTCAGCGACCGCTCGCCGCCGGAGAGCAGGGACAGCCGCTTGACCTTCTTGCCCGGCGGGCGGGCCTCGACCTCGATCCCCGTGGTCAGCATGTCCTCGGGGTCGGTGAGCACCAGCCGCCCCTCGCCGCCGGGGAAGAGGGTCTCGAAGACGATCTCGAACTCGCGGGCGGTGTCCCGGAACGCCGCGGCGAACACCTCCCGGACCCGGGAGTCCACCTCCTCGACGACCAGCAGCAGGTCGCGGCGGGTGTTCTTGATGTCGTCGAGCTGGGCGGACAGGAACGCGGCCCGCTCCTGCAGCGCGGCGTACTCCTCCAGGGCCAGCGGGTTGACCTTGCCGAGCCGGGCCAGCTGCTTCTCGGCCGTCGCCAACCGTGCGGTCTGCTCTGCCCGGTCGAACGGCCGCGGCTCGCCGCCGTCCTCGTCCGGCGGCACCGGCATGTGCGGGCCGTACTCGTTGACCAGGTCGTCGGCGGCGATGCCGTGCTCCTCCATCGCCTTGGCCTCGAGCGCCTCCACCCGCAGCCGCTTGGCCTCCCGGGCCAGCTCGTCGCGGTGCGCCTCGTCGCGCAGCGCGGCCAGCGCCGCCCCGTAGGCGCGCACCCGCTCGCGCACCCCGGTCAGCTCGGTCTCGGTGGCCCGGCGGGCGGCGTCGGCCTGCTCCCGCTCGGCCGCGGCGGCCGCGAGCGAGGCGTCGCAGGCCACCAGCGCGTCGGCAGCAGCCGCGGCGACGGCCGCGGCCACCGCGGCCTGCCGTTCGCGCAGCTCACGGGTGCGCGCGGCGGCCGCCCGCGCGGCCCGTTCCTGGGCGGCCTGGCGCACCAGCGCGTCCGCCCGGCCGGCGAGGCCGCGGGCGCGCTCCTCGCTGGTCCGCACCGCGAGCCGGGCCTCGACCTCCTCGGCGCGCACGGCGGAGCTGGCCGCGACCAGCCGGTCGCGCTCGGCCGGCGAGCGCTCCTCGTCCTCGTCGTCCTCCTCGGCGCTGGCCGCGAGCCTCGCCTCCAGCTCGGCCAGCGCGCCGTAGGCCTGGTCGCGGGTCGCCTCGGCGGCGAGCCGGGCGCGCTGCAGCCGGCTGATCTCACCGGCCGCCGAGCCACGGCCCTTGTCCAGCCGGTCGAGCTGCTCGGTGAGCGCCCGGTGGCGGGCGGCGGCGGCCGAGCGGGCGGAGTTGGCGGCGTCGATCGCGGCCCTGGTCCTGGTGACCTCCTCGCGGGCCGCCTCCATCGCGCCGCGGACCGCCTCGGCCTCGGCGGCCGCGGTCGCCATCGCCGCCTCGGCCTCCTCGGCGGCGGCCGCGAGCTCGATCGCCGACGGGGCCTGGCCGGCGCTGCCGCCGACGGCGGCCGGCGGCCCGAGCGCGTCGCCGTCCCGGGTGACCACCCGCAGCTCCGGACGGGCCTTGGCGATCCTCACGGCGCTGCCCAGGTCGTCGGCCACCACGACGCCCGCGAGCAGCCCGGCCACCGCCGGGGCGAACCGCTCGTCGCTGACCCGGACCAGCTCGGGCGCCGGCGTCGCGCCTTCTGGCAGGTCGGCGACGGGCGAGGCGGGCGGGGCCGGGCTCGCGGGCACCAGCGTGGCCCGGCCGGCCTCGGTCGCCCGCAGCCAGCGCAGCGCGGTGGCGACGTCGTCGACCGAGCCGACGGCGAGCGCGTCGGCGGCCGGCCCGAGCGCGGCAGCGATGGCCACCTCCGCGCCAGGGGCGACCGCGAGCACCTTCGCCAGCCGCCCGACCACCTCGATCGGCGTGTCCGGCGGGTCCGGCACCCGGGCGGGCTCGCCCCGCCCGGCCAGGCGCTGGTCGCCCCTGCCACCACTGGCCTGGCCGCCCTTCGGCGCCGGTTGCCGCGCTGGCTGCTCGGCGCCGGTGGCCACGAGCAGGGCGGCAACCCCGTCGGTCGGCCGCAGCGAGAACGCGAGCGCGTCGCGGCGGGCGGCGGCCGAGGCGCGGTCGCGGTCGGCCGCCCGCTCCCGGGCGCGCAGCGTCTCCAGCCGCTCGGTGGCCGCGGCGTGCATGGCGACGGCGGACTCGTGCCGCGCCGCCAGCTCCTCGCGCTCGGCCTCGATCTGGGCCAGTTCGGTGTCCAGCGCCTCCCGGGCGCCGCTGGCCTCGGCGTCGCGCGCGCTCGCTGCCTCCAGCGCCTCGGTCAGCCGGACGATGTCGGCCTCGGCCGCCGCCGCCTTCGAGCGGGCCGCCTCCACCTGGCCGGCAAGCCTGGCGACGCCCTCCCGCCGGGCCGCCGCCGCCCGGGCCGCGGCGAGCAGGGCCTTCTCCTCCTCGGCCAGCGCGGCCTCGATCTCGGCCCGCCGCCTCACCACCTCGGCGAGGGTCTCCCGGTCCCGCTCGAGCCGGGCCAGCAGCGCAGCCTCGCGCTCGCGGATGGCGGCCGCCTCCTGCTCCAGCTCCTGCGGGTCCCGCCCGCCGGTACGCACCTGCGCGCCGG
The DNA here is from genome assembly GCA_019689615.1 of Frankia sp. Taxonomy (GTDB): domain Bacteria; phylum Actinomycetota; class Actinomycetes; order Frankiales; family Frankiaceae; genus Pseudofrankia. The sequence goes on from JADGHD010000069.1 coordinate 8,747, forward strand.
CCCGCAGCAGGCGCGCCCGCTCGGTCGCCAGCTCCCCGGTGCCGCGCAGCCGCTCCCGCACCGACGACAGCGCGTACCACGTCTCCTGGGCGGCGGTTGCCCGCGGCACCGCCGCGGCGAGCTGCTCCTCCAGCGCCCGCTCGCGTTCGGCGACGGCGGCGTGCGCGGCCTCGGTCTCGGCCAGCCGGGCGCGCACCGCCTCCTCGTCGGCGATGTCCGACGCCAGCTCGTTGCGCGCGGTGACCAGCTCGTCGGCGAGCAGGCGCAGCCTGGCGTCGCGCAGGGTGGCCTGGATCACGCCGGCCTTGCGGGCGATCTCGGCCTGGCGGCCGAGCGGCCCGAGCTGGCGGCGCAGCTCGGCGGACAGGTCGGTCAACCGGGTCAGGTTGGCCTGCATCGCCTCGAGCTTGCGCAGCGCCTTCTCCTTGCGCTTGCGGTGCTTGAGGACCCCGGCCGCCTCCTCGACGAACGCGCGCCGCTCCTCCGGGCTGGCGTGCAGGACCGCGTCGAGCTGGCCCTGGCCGACGATCACGTGCAGCTCACGGCCGATGCCGGAGTCGCTCATCAGCTCCTGGATGTCCAGCAGCCGGCACTGCGAGCCGTTGATCGTGTACTCGCTCTGGCCGCTGCGGAACATCAGCCGGCCGATGGTGACCTCGCTGTACTCGATCGGCAGGGCGCCGTCGGAGTTGTCGATGGTCAGCAGTACCTCGGCCCGCCCCAGCGGCGGCCGGGACGGCGTGCCGGCGAAGATCACGTCGGACATGGTGCCGCCACGCAGCGCCTTGGCCCCCTGCTCGCCGAGCACCCAGGCGATCGCGTCGACGACGTTGCTCTTGCCGGAGCCGTTGGGGCCGACCACGCAGGTGATGCCGGGTTCCAGGCGTAGCGTCGTCGAGCTCGCGAAGGACTTGAAGCCCCGCAACGTCAGGCTCTTGAGGTACACCGGACTCCGCAGTGATCTGGATCAGGCTCGGCCCTGGCAGGCACGTCCCACAGCCCGCGGCGCGAAACGGCCGCCGGGCCACGATATCCGTGAACCCACTGTCACGAACAGGACACGCCGCTGTGCGTACGGTGCGCGTCAAACGGGGTAGTGTCCCGGGCAAGGCCACGACCCTCACAACAGCACAGAGTTCCTGGCACCACGACGGCCCACGACTGCCGGCGACACACGTCCCCGGCTGCGCGGGACGCCCACCACGGGACGCCACCGCGTCCAGACGCCGATGACCTGCACGGTCGCGCCGACAGCCACCGAGCTGGCGGCTGACGGCGGCCGTCGTCCCCGTCGACCAGGCCGGCCGCGTCAACGCGGTCCCAAGGCACGCCAAAGAGCCGATCCGGACACGCACAATCCCCCGGCCCACCCGCATGATCACAGGTGATCCGGGGGAAGCTGTCACACGAGATCGGCTGACCGCCGATACCTGACCCGGGATTCAAGGGGTGGCTGACCACGGGAGCTGTCCGGTACGCCGGGCGGCCCGCCGATGGGCCTACCCGGCACCGCGGCCGAAGGCCACGCCGGGCCGGGACGAGGGCCCGACGGCCTCCCGGTGACAAGTGGTCAGCAGCGGTGTCCCGGTCGCGTGATCCGCGACATCGGGGTTTCCCAGGGGCTACGCCCGCTGGGTGAAGAGTTGAACCTGGCCCTCCGGAGTGTCAGCCGGAGGGTTGCGAACCTCGTTCGCCGCTCAGGTCAGCGCCGGCTCGACGTCCAGCTCGCGGACGTCCTCGGGGACGTCAACCCCGACGAGCGCGTCGTTGACGGCGCGGGTCCTGGCAAGCTCAGCCTCGAGCTCAGCCACGCGGGCACGCAGCCGACGTACCTCGTAGGTGAGACGGGGGTCGTTGCCGGAACCGACGTGGCCGAAAAGGGCCTTCGCCATGGTGATGGTCCTCCACGATGAGTGACCTAGCTGGGTGACAGGCGCGACAAGACCGAGACGAATCTTGCCGACCCATCTCTACATCCCGGCCTCTGTGCGCGAGCTCTCGCCGCGTACGAAGGCGGAGTGCGCCCCAAAGAATGACCTAAGGCTCCCACACCTGGTCACCGAAAGTCAAGAGCATGCCACAAGGCAGGCCGTCCGTCCCTGGAACGCCGAAAACTCTGGCCTTGATCCTAACGGGCGGAAGCCCCGATGGTGTGAGGCTACCTCGGTCAACGCCGCACGAAGCCGGTCAGATCGCCGACAGCCGGCCCTACCGAGTGCTCAACCCGGTCGGTACGACCCGGGGTATGACCGCTCACCAGTAGTTCCAGCAACGCGTAACAGGCATCCGCCGGCCCTTCCGCGATGACGTCCACGGCGCCATCCGGCCGGTTCGTCGCGGAACCGACCAGGCCGAGCCGACGGCCCCGGCTGCGCACGTAGTCACGGAAACCGACACCCTGCACGAGGCCGTACACCGTCGCGGTCAGCCGGATCGGCCCGGATCCGGCCAGGGCAGCGCGCCCGGATCCGTCACCGTCCGCGTTTCTCCGGTCGCCAGGCTCGCCCGGCGGTGGCGTCTCAGGAAGCTCAGTCATCGGCACGGTAGGCTACTGAGCCACTGTGAACAGGACATCTCTCCACCCCAGCAGCCCGGTCCGGCGCCTGGTCGCCCGCCCGGGCCGTCGCGCCGCCGCGACCGCCGTCACGATCGGTGCAGTCAGTTCCGCGCTGTTCCTCGGCGGCTGCGGCCAGGAGTTCACCCAGGACGGCGGAACGGTGCCCGTCCCGCGGGCCACCACCGAGGGGGCGCTCGTCGCCACCCCCGAGGCGGCTCCGGACGCCCAGCCACTGGTGGACGGCAGCTACGCGCCGCCGCGCAGCGCCGGCCCGACGCAGACCGCGATCCCGAACGTGCCTGGCGGCAAGTACTAACCGGAGTTCGATCTGGCAACAGCATGTTGTGACGTTTTTCGTCACACTGCTGTCGGATAGGACACCCAAAGTCTCACCAGGGACACATGCTGAGACAACGGTCCCGCGACCCGGGACGTTTCTCGGCGGCGCCGGGTGCGCGACCGGTTTATTCCGCGTTTCGCTCCGGTATCACCGGCGGGCTGGCCTCCGGTCATAGCCAGTGTGCTAATCGCCTGGTTTCTGATCTTTGACCAGAGCGGCGCCGGTCGCGGCCCGACGCCACGGCTGGCGCCGTGTCCGGCGTCAGCCAAGCGCCTGCCGGGCGTTACTGCGGGTGACCCCAGAGCGGGTGCCCAGGTCGGCCCGTTGCCCTGCCGCGTAGCCCGCGCGCCCGCCGGAGCCGGACAGGTGCCGGCCGCGCGCCGCGCGCAGCCGCGGGTAGACGCTGGCCAGGTGGGCGTCGACCCGCGACGACCGGTCGGCGAGCACGAGCGCCACCGACGGGCCGTCGGCGTGCGTCGCCTGCGCCCGCTCGGCCGCCGCCCGCTCCGCCTCGGCCAGGCGCTGCTGCACGGCGACCGCGAAGCCCGCCATCCATGACCGGCGGAACGCCCGCGGGTCCTCCCACCGCGGCGGCGTGGCCAGCGCGAGCGCCTGCGCCTGCTGCACGAGCAACGACGTGAACAGCAGCTGCACCCGGGTCAGGTCGGAGTCCATGCCGAACAGATGCGCGGCGTGCCCGGTGCGGCCGTCGGCGCCCCGCGCCGTGCGGTGCACCAGCCGGCACCCCAGCGGCGCGACGATGCTGGCCAGCAGGGTGACCTTGTCCCGCGCGTACGGCGGGTGGATGTCCAGGACCACGTCGGCGGCCCGCGCCCGGACCGGCCCCGACTCCTCCAGCAGCGCCCGGTCGATGCCGTACTGGGCGATCAGCTCGGCCGCCTTGGCGTTGTAGGACTGCCGTGCCTCCTCGGTCAGGCCCTCGGCCTCGGCCATCGCCAGCAGCTTGCGCACCCGGCCAAGCAGGGCGTCCGAGTTCATGGAGCCTCCCGACAGCCTCGTGTGTCCGCCTCGGCACGCCGCGGCCCGGTCCGGTGCGCCCGGTGCCCGGCGCCCGGCGCCCGGCGCGCGTGTGCCTGCCCGAGTGTGCCCGACGGGACCCGAACGCCGGGTCGGGGCTACAGCGGGACACGCGCGCCCGGCCAGCCCGGGACATCACCCCGGGGGTGGGGCCTGTCTCACCCCACTCCGGCCCGTGGCCGGCGTGGCGGGCGCTGGCAGCGGGGACAGGTGAAGCTGGAGCGGTTCATGAACGGGTCACGGCGGATCGGGGTGCCGCAGCGGCGGCACGGCTGGCCCGCCAGGCCATAGACGGCGAGCTCCCGCTCGAACAGGCCGCTCACCCCCTCCGTCGACACGTAGAGCCGGTCGAAGGAGGTGCCGCCGGCGGCCAGCGCCGCGGTGAGCACCGTGCGGACCTCGGCGAGCAGCCGCCTGGCGTCGGCCGGGCGCAGCGAGTCGGCTGGGCGGTCGTAGTGCAGGCCGGCGGCCCACAGCGCCTCGTCGGCGTAGATGTTGCCGATCCCGCTGACCAGGCGCTGGTCGAGCAGGGCGCGCTTGATCCCGGTGCGCCTGGCCCGCAGGGCGGCGACGAACGCGTCGTCGTCGAACCGGGGGTCGAGCGGGTCGCGGGCGATGTGCGCGAGCGGCACCGGCACCTGCGGGCCGGCCGGCGCCACCGACATCCCGCCGAACGTGCGCTGGTCGACGAAGCGCAGCTCCCGGCCGCCGTCGCTGAACCGGAACCGGATCCGCAGGTGGGTCTGGTCGGGCGAGGACGGCGGCACCACCAGCAGCTGGCCGCTCATCCCCAGGTGGCCGATCAGGGCCAGGGGCTGCTCGGCCGGCGCCAGGTCGAGCCAGAGGTACTTGCCGCGGCGGCGGGCCGCGAGGATCGTCTGGCCGGTCAGCACCGCCGCGAAGTCGGCGGCGCCCGCGGGGTGCCGGCGCACCGCGCGGGGATGGTAGACGGTCACCGCGGCGATCGTGCGCCCGACGACGCCGCGCTCCAGGCCGCGGCGGACGACCTCGACCTCCGGCAGCTCCGGCATGTCAGCCGGCCGGCGTGCTCTCGGCGGCCGGAGTGCCCGCTTCGCCGTCGGCTGGCGCGCTGCCGGTCCGGCCGCCCGCCGTGCCGTTGCCGGCGGCCGGCGCGTCCAGCGCGGGAGCGCCGGCGGGCGGCTGGGCGGCGTCGGCGGCCGCCGCCCGCGCCCGGCCCGCCGGCGCCCGGCCCGCCCGCGCGGCCCCCGGCGGCCGGGGCG
>JADGHD010000070.1 GCA_019689615.1 Frankia sp.
GGGGGCGGCGTCGAGGCCCACTCCGGCGCCGCCGCGGCCGAGCCGCACGGGGGCGCCGCGGCCGGCGGGGGCCGGCTGGCCGGGGACCGGGTGGCCGCCGGTGCGCGGGGTCGGGTCGTCCAGCGTGCTCATGCGGCACCTGCCGTGCGCCGCGCGGCCGAGACCACGAGCAGGCCGGTGACCACGGCGAGCACCGCCTGGACCGCGAGGTTCATCTGGGCGGTGGCGGCGGGGGAGCCACCGGCCCAGGCGATCAGCCCGGCGGCGGCGACCGCGGTGGCGCCGAGCGCGGCCAGCACGGCCCGCGAGCCCAGCGCCAGCAGGTAGTGGGTGAACAGCACAGTTGCTCCGAGACAGGTCATGGCTCCGGCGAGGGGGAGGAGAGCGCCGGACGCCTCGGTGAACCGGGGCCCGAAGGCCAGGGACAGCAGGGTTTCCGGGGCGATCACGGCGGCCCCGAGCAGGGCGGCCGCCGGCACGGCGAGGATCGCCAGGGTGGCGCCCAGCTGGTGCAGGGCGTGCTCGCCCAGATGCCGGCGGTCGGCCGCCTCCGGCAGCAGGAAGCCGGCGAGCACGATCGCGGCGTAGATCAGCACCTTGCAGGTGACCGAGACCGCCGCGTACTGCCCGGACTCGTCCGGCGACAGCCGGCCCTGCACGAGGACGTCCACGTTCTGCAGCAGGGCCAGGAACGCCAGCGCGGTCAGCGCCGCGCCCACCTCGACCGCCAGCCGGCGCTGCGGCGGCGCGGGCGAGGACACGTCGGGTGGCGTTGCTGGCGTCGCGGGCGCGGCGGCGCCATCATGAGCTGGCACCGGGCTGGCCCAGCGCCCGACGGCGGCCGCGGCGGCTCCCGGCCCGTCGGGGGAGCCGCTGAAGGTGTAGAGCGTGCCGACCTCGGCCCGGCGCGGGACGGGGCCGCGGCCGGCGGGCGTCCCACCCGGCGGCGCCGGGTAGGGGCTGCCGGCGAGCAGGTCAGCCGGTGTGCCGGCGAGGGCGCCCCGGCGCAGCGCGCGCCGGCTGTGCCAGAGCGCCGCCAGCACGCCGAGCAGGACGGCGCCGGCCGCGCCGGCCTGCGCCAGGCCAGCGGCCACCAGCGCGACCGTGGCCACCGCCTTCACCGCGGCGTCCACGAGCAGGCTCACCGCCAGCGCCGAGTAGTGCCGCCCGGCCTGCAGCAGCCCGCGGTCGACGCAGAGCAGGCACCAGGCGGCGCCGGCGGTGATGGTCTCGGCGACGCCGCCAGGGCCGGGCAGGGACAGCTCCCGGGCGACGGCGCCGCGGGCCGCCAGGGCCAGCAGCGCGACCACGACCACCAGCCGCAGCCCGCCGCGGCGCACCCGGGCGGCCCAGTCCGGCACCCGCCAGGCCTGCCCGGTCCTCGCCCACGCCGTGACCCGGCGCACCACCCCGACCTGCAGCGCGCTGCCTGGCATCGAGACCACCATGAACAGCGCGAACAGCTGGGCCATGGCGCCGTAGGACCGCGTGGACATCTCCCGGGCGATGACCAGGGTCACCCCGAGGTTCGCCACGTTGGCCAGCAGCCCGGCGACGGCCAGCGGGGTGGCGCCGCGTACCGCCCCGCGCAGCCGGTCGGCGGCGGGCACGCTCCCCGGCGTGGGCGGATCGGTCACGGAACAGTCAGCGCCTGCCCCGCGGACTCGCGCTCCAGCTCGAGGTCCGCGTCCACCATCATCTCGACGAGCTCGCGGAACGTCACGGTCGGCTTCCAGCCGAGGACATCCCGGGCCTTCGAGGCGTCGCCGACCAGGATGTCGACCTCGGCCGGGCGGAAGAACCGCGGGTCCTGCCTGACGTAGGGCGTCCAGTCGTCGATGCCGACCCGGGTGAACGCGACGTCCAGCAGCTCCCGGATCGAGTGGGTCTCGCCGGTGGCGACCACGTAGTCGTCCGGCTCGTCCTGCTGGAGCATCCGCCACATCGCGTCGACGTAGTCACCCGCGAAGCCCCAGTCCCGGCGGGACTCGAGGTTACCCAGCGTGATCGAGTCCTGGAGGCCGAGGGCGATCCTGGCGACCCCGCGGCTGATCTTGCGGGTGACGAACTCGATTCCCCGGCGCGGCGACTCGTGGTTGAAGAGCATCCCGGAGCAGGCGAACATCCCGTACGACTCGCGGTAGTTCACCGTGAGGTAATGCCCGAACGTCTTCGAGACGCCATAGGGCGAACGCGGATGAAACGGCGTGGTCTCCCGTTGCGGAGTCTCCCGCACCTTACCGAACATCTCGGACGACGACGCCTGGTAGAAGCGCACTCGAGACAGGTCGTTGCCGGCGGTGATACGCAACGCCTCGAGGATGCGCAACACCCCCATGCCGGTCGTCTCGCCGGTCAGCTCGGCCTGTTTCCAGGAGAGTCCGACGAACGAGATCGCGCCGAGGTTGTACACCTCGTCCGGCTGGGAGATCTCCACCGCGCCGATCAGCGAGGACAGGTCGGTCAGGTCGCCTTCCAACAGCTGGACACCGGGAATGATCCGCTCAACCGTGGCAATCTTCGGGTTCGACTGGCCGCGAACCAGGCCAAACACCTCATAACCCTTGGCGGTGAGCAGCTCCCCCAGGTACAGGCCATCCTGACCGGTGATCCCCGTAATGAGCGCGCGAGGCACGATCACCCTCCTGTCTGACTGCGGCATGCTGCCGTCGAGAGGTTAGCGTCCGGGAAAGGGTGCGGCTCAGCCGGGGGCAGTGGTGGTCACCACGGGGGTACGTTCCGTACTTGTCGGACGTGCCTGCTGGACAATCTCCGGCAGCAGTGCCTCGCCGGCGAGGCGGCCACCCTCCGCCGTAATGTGCACGCCGTCGTCCCGGGTGAGGATGCCGTCGATGCGATCCGTGTACCGGTCGCCCGGTGTGAGCACCCCAGCCAGATCGGCGACGCTCGCCACCCCCGGATGGCGCTCGGCCGCGGCCCGTAGCAGCTGATTGAACCGCACCACCCGCTCGATCCTTGTCTCCGGGAACTGGCTGCCGTCGGCCGCCTCCCGAGCGGCGAACGCCGGCGTCGTGAACAGGACCACCCGCGCCCCACGCGCCGACAGCGTGCTGATCGCGAGGTCCAGCTCACGGCCGAGGTAGGCGTCGTACTCCGGGTCACCGACTCGGGTCCAGCGCCCCTCGAACTGCTGGTCTACCACCTCCCAGCGGCCGACCAGCAGCACCGCGATGTCCGGGTCGACCTCGCGGACCCGCTGGGTGAACCGCGCCGGCCAGTTCTCACAGCCCGTGGTCAGCGGGCCGGCCTGGCCTTCGATGCGCCGGATCGGCAGCCGGGCGACCCCGCAGCCGAGCATGGTGGCGTCGGCCACCTGCACGTTCATCCGGGCGGCCACGTCGGCGAACTCGCTCGCCAGCAGCGTCGTGGCCAGCGAGTCGCCGGCCACCAGCATCCGCAGCGGGGCGTTGCCGGCCGCGTCCGGGCTGCCCGGCGGCAGCGTGCGCCCGGCCTCCTGGACCTCGCGGGCCAGCCGCTCCAGGTCCGCCGGGGTGCGGGCGGACGAGCCGCTGGTGTTGGTCGCCACCAGCGCCAGCACGACCACGGCGGCGATCGCCGCCGGCGTGGTCACCAGCGGCATCGGCACCCGGACCCGCTGCCGCCGGATCGGGTTCTCCACCAGGTAGTACGACAGCAGCGTGAAGGCCAGGGTGACCGCCAGCCTGGCCAGCAGCAGCGGCACGCCGGTCAGCCCGGTCCGGCTCGCCGACATGGCCAGGAACACCGGCCAGTGCCACAGGTACAGGCCGTAGGAGATCTTGCCGATATAGGTGAGCGGCCCGAACGACAGCACCCGGGCGATCGGCGAGTTCGGCACCTCGACCACCGCGGCGACCAGCACCGCCACGATCACCGCCACGCCGAGGAACCCGCCGGCGTACAGCCCGCGGCTCTCGCCGTCGACCGTCGCCCAGATCACCAGCAGCGCGCCAGCCGCGGCGACCCCGGCCCAGCTCAGCATCTTCTTGCCGCGCTCGCTGGGCAGCTGCTTGCGCTGCGCCCGCCAGACCGCCAGAGCCGCCCCGGTGAGCAGCGCCTGGACCCGGGTCTCGGTGCCGTAGTAGATCCGCGACGGGTCGGTGCCGAGGACCAGCAGCACCAGCCCGATCAGCGCCGACGCCTCGGCGCCGAGCACAGCCACGGTCAGCGCCGCGGACTGCGCCTTCTGCCGCTGCCCCTTCCACCGGTCCACCGTGCGGGCGCTGTGCCGCATCAACAGGAACACGATGAGCGGCCAGAGCACGTAGAACTGCTCCTCGACCGCCAGCGACCAGGTGTGCAGCAGCGGCGACGGCGCCGAGAAGTGGTCGAAGTAGCTCTGGTCGGACAGGGCGAACCGCCAGTTCGCCACGTAGAACAGCGAAGCCAGCGCGTCCATGCGGATCTTCGCGACGTCGGCCGGCGCGGCGATGAACTTCGCGTACGCCGCGACCGCGACCAGCAGGAGCAGCAGCGCGGGCAGCAGCCGGCGGACCCGGCGGATCCAGAAGTCCCTCAGGTCGATCCGCCGGGTCGCCCGGTACTCGGCGATCAGCAGCCCGGTGATCAGGAAACCGGACAGCACGAAGAACAGGTCGACGCCGAGCAGGCCGCCCGGTACCCACGACAGCCCGGCGTGGTAGCCGATGACCGCGAGCACCGCGAACGCGCGCAGCCCGTCCAGCGCCGGGTTGTGCCCGAGCGGGGCCAGGAACGGGCCGGTCGTGTCCGGGCCGGTCTCGACCGGCCCGGGCGAGGTGTCCCGCCGCCCGCCGCCGGACCGCTGCGGTGGCGGCAGCAGCCGGGAGTCGTCGTCGACGAGGATGACCAGCTCGGTCGTGGTGTCGCCGTCGGAGAAGGCGCCGGGGCGGGTCAGCCCGCCGACGGTGCGGCCGCCCTCGCGCCGGCCGGGCGCACCGTCGCGCAGCGTGGCCCCGCGGCCGCCGGAGCCGCCAGCCCACCGCTCGGGCCGCCGGGGCGCCTGCTGTCGCAGCCGGGCGGGGGCGGTGATCCGGGCCGTGTCGTGCTCGTTGCCGGTCAGCCGCGTCTCCTCCCGCTCGATGGTCGGTGCTCCTGCCGCCGGACGGCGGTGGGTCACCGGCATCGCCGCCCGGCGCGCGCCGCCCGGTTCCGCCCGGGTCGCGGCCGTCTGACCGCTCTGCGCAGTATGCGGCAGTCGCGGTAGGGTCACGCGGCCACGTCCGGGCCTGGTTGGGTGGGGGGAGCGGCGGAGCGGGCTCTCGACCGGCAAGGCTAATCGTCGAACTCAATCGAGCCAGTCAGCGTTGTGCGCCCGCGGTGCCTGGGGCGATGGGTTGTCGGCCCGGCGGGCGGACCGGGAGAGGGCCCGTCGGTGCAGGTGGCGCACGTTGGTACCTTCCGGCCGTGAGTGACGCGACAGTCGCCCCCGGACCGGGGGGAACCAGGACATCCCGCCCGCGGGTGGCGCGCTGGGCTGGTCGTCGGTGGTGGCTGGCGCTGACGCTGATCGTGCTGGTCGGCCTCGCCGTCCGGCTGGTCTACCTGTTCGGGTGGTTCCATCCCGCCACGATCCAGGGTGACCCGTTCTACTACCATCACGCGGCCAACCTGTTCGTGGACGGCCGGGGCTGGCCGGACCCGTACGAGCTCGCGCTGAACAACCGGTACGTGCCGGACGCGCAGCACCCGCCGCTTACCAGCGCGTTGCTGGCGATCCCGTCGTTGTTCGGCCAGCGCTCGTTCGTCGACCACCAGGTCTTCTCCTGCCTGCTGGGCGCGCTCGCGGTGGCCTGCGTCGGCCTGACCGGCCGGCGGGTCGCCGGGCCGGGAACCGGGCTGGTGGCCGCGGGGATCGCCGCGGTCTACCCCGGAATGTGGATCAACGACCCGCTGCTGATGTCGGAGACGACCGGCATCCTGACCACGTCGCTGGTGCTGTGGCTGGCCTACCGGTTCTGGGACCGCCGCGGCTACCTGGACGCCGTGCTGCTCGGCCTGGCCGCCGCGGCCGCGGCCCTGGCCAGGGCCGAGCTGGCGCTGCTCACGGTCTTCCTGGTGACGCCGCTGATCCTGATGGTGAAGTCGGCGTCCTGGCGGCGGCGGTTCGGGATGCTGGTGGCCGCCGGAGCCGCCTGCGTGGTCGCGATCGCGCCGTGGACGATCTACAACTTCACCCGGTTCAGCGAGCCGGAGATCCTGTCCAGTGGGCTCGGCACCACGCTGGCCGTCACCCACTGCGACTCGACCTACTCGGGCGAGCGGCTGGGCTGGTGGGACTTCCAGTGCATCCTCGCCCTGCCCGAGCCGCCGCTGGAGCGCTCGGAACGCGACGTCTTCTACCGCGAGTTCGCCTACGACTACATCGGCGCGCACAAGGGCGAGCTGGTCAAGGTCGCCGCTGCCAGGGCCGGCCGGACCTGGGGCGTGTTCCGGCCGTTCCAGCAGGTCCAGTACGACACGATCGAGCAGCGCCCGGTCTGGGCGAGCCGGGCCGGGCTGTTCTCGCTGTGGGCGCTGATGGCGGCCGGCGTGGCCGGCGCGGTGCTGCTGCGCCGCCGCCGGGCGCTGCTGCTGCCGCTGCTGGCCCTGCCCGGGGCGCTCACCCTCGCCTCGACGATGGTCTACGGCACCAGCCGCTTCCGAGCCGTCGCCGAGCCGGCGGTGGTGCTGCTCGCCGCGGTGGCGATCACGGCGGGGCTGGTCGCGCTCACCCGACGGGTGGGCGGCGGCCACCGGCCCGGCCGGGGCGCGCACCGCGCTCCGCGCCGTGGCCTTCTCGGGGCCCGGCCCCATCCGGTCGCGGCCACCGGCGCCGGCCCCGCCGACCAGGACCTGGGCCAGGCGGAGCGGACGGAGGTCGTCACGGCACCGGTCGGCGGTGTGGCGAGCGGGGGCGGCGCCGCCCCGAGTCCGGCATGACCGCCCTGGGTTCCTGTCCGTTGTCTGTTGCGACGGACAGTGCTGGGCATCGGTGGCGCAACCCGTCCGGCGTGTTCGGGCGATGGCACGGCGTTGTCCCCGTGTGGGTGGCGCCGACACCGCCTTGGTACCGTGCGTCCGTGCCGGACACGGACGATCAGCAGGTGGCGGCCCGGCCCGGTCCGCCGCCCGGCCGTGGGGTGGCCGGGTGACCGGGCTGGATGTGACGGCGCGGGGCCGGTCGGACGACCCGACGACGGTCCCGGCCGACGGGGGCACCACCCTCGTCGCGCCGGCTCCGGCACCGGCGCCGACCACGCCCGGCGGTGCGGGCGCGCCGCGCGACATGACGGTCTTCCCCGGCTTCGACGGCCTGCGGGCGATCGCCGCGCTGCTGGTGCTGCTGGTCCACGCCGGCTTCTACACCACGCTGACCCTCGACACCCCGTTCGGGCCGTACTCGGCCAGGGGCGAGATCGGCGTGGCGGTCTTCTTCCTGATCTCCGGCTTCCTGCTGTACCGGCCGTTCGTGGCCGCCCACCTCGCTGGCCGGCCGGGGCCGGACACCGGCGGCTTCCTGATCCGCCGGTTCATGCGGATCGTCCCGCTCTACTGGCTGGCCCTGGTGATCAGCCTTGTGGTGATCAGCGACAAGATGATCGTCACAAGCCTGACCGGGATGCTGCAGTGCCTGTTCTTCATCCAGGGCTACCGGCAGGCCTGGGCGCTGCAGGGGCTGACCCAGGCCTGGACGCTGGACGTCGAGGTCGCCTTCTACCTCTTCCTCCCGGTCTACGCCTGGCTGCTCGGCAAGGGCCGGCCGCGGTCGCCGCGTACCCAGCTGTGGCTGGAGCTGACCGGCGTGGCCACGCTGTTCCTGCTCGGCAACCTGATCCACTGGCGGATGATCGGCACGAGGCCGGGCAGCCTGGCCGACGGCTGGAACGTCTGGCTCCCGGTCTGGTGGGACCTGTTCTCGATGGGCATGTTCCTCGCCGTCGTGTCCGCCTGGTACGGCCGGACCGGCCGGACACCGCGCTGGGCCACCCTGCCCGGCTCCGGCACGGTCTGCTGGATCGCGGCCGGGGTCTGCTACTGGATCGCGGCCAACAAGATCGGTCTGCCGCGCTGGCCGATCTACGACGCCAGCGTCCGGACGGACATGGGCAAGCACCTCTTCTACGGGCTCTTCGGGTTCTTCCTGCTGCTGCCCGCGGTGTCCGGCCCACAGCGGCGCGGGCTGGTCCGCCGGTTCCTGGCCAGCCGGGTGATGGTCTTCCTCGGGACGATCTCCTACGGGATCTACCTGTGGCACCAGACCGTGATCGACCTGGTGATGCACCACAGCGGCTGGAAGATCTGGCAGGTCAGCTTCCTGCCGTTCTTCATCCCGGTCCTGGCGATCACGGTGGCGTTGTCCGCGCTGACCTACTACCTGGTGGAGCGGCCGTGCCAGCGGCTGGCCAAGGAGTGGGCCGGCCGCTGGAAGAACCGCCGCGCCGGCCAGGCCGTGGCCGCGGCCCCCGCGCCAGCGCCCGCGGTGCCACTTGCGGCTGGGTCGCCGGTGGCGGTGCCGGTGCCGGCCGCGCCGGCCCTGGGCGCAGCCGTGCCGGGCGCGGTGGCTTCCGCGTGGACCACGGCCCCTGCGGCCCGCGAACCGGATACCATCAGCGCAGCCAATCCCGATCCGGTCTCGCGCCGGCCGGAGCCGGGGCGGCCGGAGACGGCGCCGAGCCACGCCGCAGGGCCGGGAGACCCGGGCCCGCCGGCACCGCCGGTCCGTCCCGCCGTCCGGGGGCCCAGTCCGGGGCCCGACGGGGAGGCGCCGCCCAACGAGGCTGCCGCGCCGCGCTGACGCGCGTCCTCCCGTTGACCACCCCGGAGAAGCTTCCCTAGACTTGGGGTCGGCACGAGGGTCTGTGGGTCTCGGACCGAGCAGATCCACTCGAGCAGTCGATATCGGTTCTGACAGTGTCGTTGTCAGCGCACAGTCGTTGTAGCGCGTTCCCTGTCCCTCCGTCCCGGCGGTTCGATCCGGCTCTCGCGCTGACCTCAACCCCCCTAGTCGGAGCCGACCCCTTGACGAGCACCACCGACGTTCGACCCGTGGAGACCGTGACCAGTCCGCAAAGCCCGACCACACCGCAGGTCGCGGTCAACGACATCGGCTCGGCAGAGGACTTCCTCGCCGCCGTCGACAAGACGATCAAGTTTTTCAACGACGGTGACATCGTCGACGGCACTATCGTCAAGGTTGATCGTGACGAGGTGCTGCTGGACATCGGTTACAAGACCGAGGGTGTCATCCCGTCGCGCGAGCTCTCGATCAAGCACGACGTGGATCCTCACGAGGTCGTGTCTGTTGGTGACCACGTCGAGGCGCTTGTCCTCCAGAAGGAGGACAAGGAGGGCCGGCTGATCCTGTCCAAGAAGCGCGCCCAGTACGAGCGCGCCTGGGGCACGATCGAGAAGCTCAAGGAGGAGGACGGCGTCGTCACCGGCACCGTCATCGAGGTCGTGAAGGGCGGTCTCATCCTCGACATCGGGCTTCGCGGCTTCCTCCCTGCCTCGCTTGTCGAGATGCGCCGCGTGCGGGATCTCCAGCCGTACGTCGGCCGGGAGCTCGAGGCAAAGATCATCGAGCTCGACAAGAACCGCAACAACGTGGTTCTGTCCCGGCGCGCCTGGCTCGAGCAGACCCAGAGCGAGGTCCGCTCGGAGTTCCTGGCCCAGCTGGCCAAGGGCCAGATCCGCAAGGGCGTCGTCAGCTCGATCGTCAACTTCGGCGCCTTCGTCGACCTCGGTGGGGTCGACGGCCTGGTGCACGTGTCCGAGCTGTCCTGGAAGCACATCGACCACCCGTCCGAGGTGGTCGAGGTCGGCCAGGAGGTCACGGTCGAGGTCCTCGACGTCGACCTGGACCGCGAGCGGGTCTCGCTGTCGCTGAAGGCGACGCAGGAGGACCCGTGGCGCCAGTTCGCCAGGACCCACGCGATCGGCCAGGTCGTGCCCGGGCGGGTCACCAAGCTGGTGCCGTTCGGCGCCTTCGTCCGGGTCGACGAGGGTATCGAGGGCCTGGTCCACATCTCCGAGCTGGCCGAGCGGCACGTGGAGATCCCGGAGCAGGTCGTCAACGTCGGCGACGAGATCCTGGTCAAGGTCATCGACATCGACCTGGACCGCCGCCGGATCAGCCTGTCGCTCAAGCAGGCCAACGACATCTCCGCGCTCGCTGGCGACGGCGACACGTTCGACCCGAGCCAGTACGGCATGGAGGCCAAGTACGACGAGCACGGGAACTACGTCTACCCCGAGGGCTTCGACCCGGAGACCGGCGAGTGGCTCCCCGGCTACGAGGAGCAGCAGGCCGAGTGGGAGCGGCAGTACGCCGAGGCCCAGGCCCGCTACGAGGCGCACCAGGCCCAGATCCGGGCCGCCCGCGAGGCCGAGGCCGCCGCGGCCGCGCCGTCGTCCTACACCTCCGAGTCCGACCGCTCGTCCTCGACGATCGACGACGAGGCGCTGCGCCGCCTGCGGGAGCAGTTCGGCCGGGAGTAGCGGCAGCGGCTGGCGGGCCCGCCAGCCCGGGACAGCGTGATGATCGCCCCGTCGGCGCATGCCGGCGGGGCGATCGGCGTTTCCGGCTGGATCCTCGACGAGCCGAAATCACCCCGTGGTGCTTTGGATACTCTCCGGAGTTTTCTGCGGCGGCCCGGGGGTATCTCCCCAGCCCTGTCGTTCCCCGCCTCGGAGGCTGCCGTGTTCCAAATCATCTGGATCGTCCTCGGTGGGGCCGTGATCGGCCTGATCGCGCGCGCCCTGATGCGCCGCCGCAGCGTCCCCACCTGGCTGACCATCGCCCTGGGTATCGTCGGCGCCCTGGTCGGGAACGTGATCGCGAGCGCCATCGGGGTGCGCAACACGGCAGGGATCGACTGGATCCGGCACGCCCTGCAGATCGGCGTCGCCTGCGCGCTGATCGCGGTGGTCGCCCCGATGCTGCTGCGCGGCCGAACCGGCGGCCGAACCGGCGGCGGCCCATCCCTGTTCGGCGGCGCCGGCCATCGCGCCCGCCGAATGGAGCGCAACCACGTCGACAGCCGCCGCTGAGCTGCCGGAGTCGTGGTCGTTGGCGGATCTTTCGGGCGTGTTCGGGCGTTAGACGGTACGGGCTGCGGCTAGGCGGCGAAGGAGGCTGCGATGCCCGACCTCACGACCACGCCCGGGAACGACCACCCGGTACCCCGGCAGGCCGACGGCGACGAACCCGCCGAATCATCCGGGAGAGCGCTTCGGCCGCTCCCGGGGCCGGCGGACGAGCGGATGGAGATCCGCGCGGGCGCGATGCGCCTCGCCGCGACCTTCGAGCCACCGATGGTCTCCATCGACGGCGATCTCGACGCCGCGGCGCTGCCCGCGCTCGTCGCCTCGCTGGCCAAGGTCGTCCACCACGGCCGCGGCGACGTCCGGGTCGACGTGGCGAAGCTGCGCCGGGCCGACGTCGGCGCCCTGCGGGCGCTGGTCACCTCCGCCAGCAACCTGCACCGGGACGGCCGTCGCCTCGTCCTGCACGCGGTAGCGCCCTGGCTGCTCGCCTTACTGATCGTCACCGGCTGGGACGACACCCCAGGCCTGCGCGTGGTCCCCGACCCGCTCCCAGCCAGCTAGCGGGTATCCGGCGCTACTGGATGCCGGCGGCGGTCATGGCGCGCAGTTCCTTCTTCAGTTCGGCGATCTCGTCGCGGAGGCGGGCGGCGAGTTCGAACTGGAGTTCCTTGGCTGCCTCGTGCATCTGGTCGTCGAGCTGGCGGATCAGGTTGGCGAGGTCCGCGCGGGGCATGCCGGCCAGCTCGGCGGCGTAGCGGCCGACCGCGTCCTGGCGGGCGGCGCGCGACTTCATCCCGGGGGCCGGGGCCTTGCCGCGGGACAGGGCGCGGCCGCCGCCGTAGAGCTCGCCGTCGGCGCTCTCCCGGACCATGTCGTCCAGGATGTCGACGACCTTCTTGCGCAGCGGCTGCGGGTTGATCCCGTTCGCCTCGTTGTAGGCGATCTGCTTGGCCCGGCGGCGGTTCGTCTCGTCGATCGCCGTCCGCATCGACGGGGTCACGGTGTCGGCGTACATGTGGACCTCGCCGGAGACGTTGCGGGCCGCCCGGCCGATCGTCTGGATCAGCGACTTCTCGGAGCGCAGGAAGCCCTCCTTGTCGGCGTCGAGGATCGACACCAGGGAGACCTCGGGCAGGTCGAGGCCCTCACGCAGCAGGTTGATGCCGACCAGCACGTCGTACTCGCCGCGGCGCAGCTCGCTGAGGAGCTCCACCCGGCGCAGGGTGTCGACCTCGCTGTGCAGGTAGCGGACCCGGATGCCGAGCTCGAGAAGGTAGTCGGTGAGGTCCTCGGCCATCTTCTTGGTCAGCGTGGTGACCAGTACCCGCTCGTCGCGCTCGGCCCGGATCCGGATCTCGTGGATGAGGTCGTCGATCTGGCCCTTCGTCGGCTTGAGCACGATCTCCGGGTCGACCAGGCCGGTCGGCCGGATGATCTGCTCGACGACCCCGTTGGAGCGGCTGAGCTCGTACGTGCCGGGGGTCGCGGAGAGGTAGACGGTCTGGCCGATCCGCTCCAGGAACTCCTCCCAGCGCAGCGGCCGGTTGTCGCACGCCGACGGCAGCCGGAACCCGTGTTCGACGAGGCTGCGCTTGCGGGACATGTCGCCCTCGTACATGCCGCCGATCTGCGGGACGGTCACGTGCGACTCGTCGATGACCAGGAAGAAGTCGTCCGGGAAGTAGTCGAGCAGGGTGTGCGGCGGGCTGCCGGCGGCGCGGCCGTCGATGTGCCGCGAGTAGTTCTCGATGCCGGAGCAGAAGCCGACCTGGCGCATCATCTCGATGTCGTAGGTCGTCCGCATCCGCAGCCGCTGCGCCTCCAGCAGCTTGCCCTGCCGCTCCAGCTCGGCGAGCCGCTCGGCCAGCTCCTCCTCGATCCCGGCGATCGCCCGTTCCATCCGCTCCGGGCCGGCGACGTAGTGGGTCGCCGGGAACACGAACACCTGCTCGACATCGCGGACGATCTCCCCGGTCAGCGGGTGCAGGTAGGTCAGCCGCTCGATCTCGTCGCCGAACAGCTCGATCCGGACCGCGAGCTCCTCGTAGATCGGGTACACCTCGACCGTGTCGCCGCGGACCCGGAACGTGCCGCGGGTGAACGCGACGTCGTTGCGGGTGTACTGGACATCGACGAGCTTGCGGAGCAGGACGTCGCGGTCGATCTCCTCACCCACCGCGAGCCGGACCATCCGGTCGATGTACTCCTGGGGCGTGCCGAGACCGTAGATGCAGCTCACGCTGGCGACGACGATCACGTCCCGGCGGGTGAGCAGGCTCATCGTCGCCGAGTGCCGCAGCCGCTCCACCTCCTCGTTGATCGAGGAGTCCTTCTCGATGTAGGTGTCGGTCTGCGCGATGTACGCCTCGGGCTGGTAGTAGTCGTAGTACGAGACGAAGTACTCGACCGCGTTGTGCGGCAGCAGCTCGCGGAACTCATTCGCCAGCTGGGCCGCCAGCGTCTTGTTCGGCGCCATCACCAGCGTGGGCCGCTGCAGCTCCTCGACCAGCCAGGCAGTGGTCGCCGACTTGCCGGTGCCGGTCGCGCCGAGGAGCACGACGTCCTTCTCGCCGGCCCGGATCCGGCGCGCCAGCTCCCTGATCGCCGCTGGCTGGTCGCCCGACGGCTGGTAGTCGGAGACGACCTGGAAGCGCCCCTCGGCGCGCCGGATGTTAATCGTGGGCCGCTGGAACGTCGTGCTCATGTCCTCCAGAACACCACAGGCCTCCGACAGGTTCCGCGCCCGGCCGGCGCCGCCGGCCGACCGGCGGCGTGACGTGGTCCGGCGCCCCGGGCGGCCATCGCCCGGGGC
>JADGHD010000071.1 GCA_019689615.1 Frankia sp.
CTTCAGTGATGGTGCAGTTTGGCAGCAGGTCACCGATCTCCCCGCCATGGGTCGGCGCTGGGAAGCCGTACCCGGCGGGGATACCGAGGTCGCGGCGCCGGTCGACAGCGCACGCGGCCTGGCCATAACGATCTTGCCGTTGGTTGAGGTGAAGACCCACCTGTCCGAAATCGTCGGCCGCGGCCGGCCGACCAGCTGGCAGCGGCGATCACGCCCACGATCACGCGATACCTACTCGGCGAGATCTCGGACCCGCCGCCTGCGGCGGGCGATCCGCCGCTCTGACCGACCCTCCTCGCCGGAGCTGGTTCCGCCCTCCCAGGAGAGAGCTCATCCATGAACGTCACGCCCGCGCCGGCGAGCCAGCCGGCGATCCAAGCCCGGGGACTGGTGAAGAAGTTCGGCTCCTTCACCGCCCTGGACGGGCTCGACCTGACGGTCGCCCGCGGCGAGGTCCACGGCTTCCTCGGCCCGAACGGCGCCGGAAAATCGACCACCATCCGGGTCCTGCTCGGCCTGATGCGGGCCGACGGCGGGACCGTCGAGTTGCTCGGCGGCGACCCGTGGCGCGACGTGGTCAGGCTGCACCGCAGGCTGGCCTACGTACCAGGAGACGTCGTGCTCTGGCCAGGGCTGACCGGCGGCGAGGCGATCGACCTGCTGGGCAACCTGCGCGGCGGCCTGAACGAGACCCGCCGCGCCGAGCTGATCGAGCGGTTCGAGCTCGACCCGACCAAACGCGGCCGCCAGTACTCCAAGGGCAACCGGCAGAAGGTCGCCATCGTGGCCGCGCTCGCGTCCGACGTCGAGCTGCTGGTCCTCGACGAGCCCACCTCGGGCCTCGACCCGCTGATGGAGGCGGTCTTCCAGGAGGAGATCGCCAGGGAGAAGGCGGCCGGCCGCACCGTGCTGCTGTCCAGCCACATCCTCAGCGAGGTCGAGGCGCTCGCCGACCGGGTCAGCATCATCCGGCGCGGTCGCATCGTGCAGACCGGTACCCTGGCCGATCTGCGCCGGCAGACCCGCATCACGATCACCGCGAACCTGGACCGGCCACCGACGGACCTCAGTGACCTGCCGGTCATCCATGACGCCCGGCTCGAGGGCACCCGGCTCACCGGCTCGGTCGACCCCGACCAGATCAATGCCGCGATGGCGGCGCTGGTCCCGCACCAGATGTCCGCGCTGACCGTGTCGCCGGCCTCGCTGGAAAACCTGTTCCTCCGCCAGTACGGCGACGACAGCCCCGACGGCCCCGGTGGTGGCGCGGGCACCGCCTCCGACGGCGTCGTCCCGCACCCGGCGGCGGCCGGCGGAACGCCGTCATGAGCGCCATCACCGGCGCCCGGCCGCTGTTCGCGGTGGCACTGCGCCAGAACACCCGGACCATCGCACCCTGGGTGGTGCTGATCTCGGCGCTGTCCGCGTCGTCGATCCTCGCCTATTCGTGGATCTTCCCGGACCCGGCGGACCGCGCGGAGCTGGCGGGCACGCTCGGCGGCAACCCCGCGCTCGCCCTGGTCTTCGGCCCCGCCCGCAACCTGGCCACCGCCGATGGCTTCAACGCCTGGCGCGCTGGCGCCCTCGGCGCGTTCTTCGCGGGACTGATGGGGATAGTTCTCGTGGTTCGCAACAGCCGGGCCGACGAGGACTCCGGCCAGGCCGAGCTGCTCGCCTCCGGCGTGCTCGGACGCGAGGCCAGGCTGGCCGTGGCCGTCCTGATCGCCGCGGCGGCCTCCGTCGCGCTCGGCGTCGTGTCCTTCCTGCTGACCATTGCCTGCGGCGGCGGCGTCGCCGCGTCCATGACGTTGTCGGCGACGTTCGTCGCCTCGGGCCTGATGTTCGCCGGGGTCGCGGCGGTCGCCGCCCAGCTCGGCTCGGACGCGCCCACCGCCAGCAGCCTCGCCATCGCCGTCCTCGGCACCTGCTACGTGATCCGCGGCTACCTCGACGCCAGCGACGCGCCCGACTGGGCCTCGTGGACCACGCCGCTCGGCTGGCTGTCCCGGACCCGGCCAGCCACCGACAACGACCCATGGCCGCTGCTCGCCGCGCTCGCCCTGGCCGTCGTCCTCGTGCTCGCCGGATTCACGCTCCAAGGCCGGCGGGACTTCGGCGTCGGGTTGATCGCGTCTCGGCCCGGCCCCGCCCGCGGCGGCGCGACCGCGAACGTGTGGGGCCTCGCGCTGCGCCTGCACCGCGGCGCGCTCGTCTCCTGGCTGCTCGCCTTCGTCGGCCTCGGTCTCATCTTCGGCAACCTCGCGCCATCCCTCGGCGACGTGCTCCGCGACAGCACCTCCGCGGCCAGGGTCCTCGCCGCCGGCGCCACGGACCCCGACGCGCTCAGCTTCGCCCTTCTCGTCACGATCCTGCAGATTATCGGCATCGTCGCCGCCGTCACCGGCGTCCAGGTAGCCCTGAGGATCCGCACCGAAGAGGTCGAGTACCGCGTCGAGCCCCTGCTCGCCGGCGCCCTTCGCCGACCGGTCTACCTGGCCAGCAACGCCGCCGTCGCCTTCGCCGCCCCCGCCCTCTTTCTCGCCGTCGCCGGCACGGCGCTCGGTGTGGTCGCCGCCGCCCAGGACGAGACAATCTCCGCCCGTGACGTCGTCATCCAGGCACTCGTCACGATTCCCGCCGTGTGGACCCTCGTCGCGCTCGCGCTCGCCGCTGTGGGGGCCGCGCCCGCCAGCCAGGTCGTCGGCTGGCTCGGCGTCGTCGCGACCTTCGGCCTGACCCTGCTGGGGCCGACCTTCAACCTCCCCGGCTGGGCCCTCGACATCAGCCCGCTGCGCCAGGTCCCCAACGTCACCGCGGCCAGCCCCGACTGGGCGGGCCTCGCCACGCTCGCCGGGGTCACAGCGTTCTTCCTCGCCGTAGCGTTCACCGGCTTCCGCCGCCGCGACATCGTGTGACTTCAGCCGGCCTCGTCGAAGTGCCAGCGCAACGCCGGGGAGACGCCGGGCTCGGGCGGGGCCGCCGCCGCATCACGGGCCTGGGAGCTGACCCGGCGGTGACTGGACGGCATGCCCTGACACCGGGTGATGGGCACGGCGGCGGATCGCGCGCCAGATCTCGTCGACGCCCCAGACGAGGATCGGCATGGGGAGCAGGAGGAGCAGGTACTCGGGGCTGACGGCGACAGTGCCGAGGACGGGGTGCAGGAACGGGAGGTACACGACAGCGGCGGCGAAGGCGAT
This sequence comes from Frankia sp., assembly GCA_019689615.1. Classification (GTDB taxonomy): domain Bacteria; phylum Actinomycetota; class Actinomycetes; order Frankiales; family Frankiaceae; genus Pseudofrankia. The sequence goes on from JADGHD010000071.1 coordinate 3,201, forward strand.
CTCGAAGGCGATGCCGTAGAGCAGGAGGCGGTTGCTGAACAGGCCGACGTCACGCAGCGCCGCGTGCTCGGTCCTGGCGGCCATCGCGGTGCCGATCTGACAGGCGACGATCGCGAGGAAGCTCATCGTCGTCGCCTCAAGGTAGGCGTGGTGCAGCGGGTCGCCGTCGCCGACCGCATCGCCAGGGTGCCAGCCCGCACGGATCAGGACGACGAAGAACGCCGCCATCACCAGGACGGCCGACAGCACACCGAGAATCCCCCAGGCGCGCAGCAGCATCACCGGGCGGATGACCCCCTCGCGGCGGGACCGCGGCGGGCGGGACATCAGTCCGGGCTCGGCCCGCTCGCGGCCGAGCGCGAGCGCGGGCAGGGTCTCCGTGCCGAGGTCGATCATGAGGATCTGCAGGACGGTGAGCGGCAGCGGGACCGCGCCGCCGGACAGCGCGAACACCAGGAACGGGACAACCTCCGGCACCGCGTGGGCGAAGATGTACACCACGAACTTCCGGACGTTCTCGTAGACCTGCCGCCCGGCGCGGATCGCGGCGACGATCGTGGCGAAGTTGTCGTCGGTGAGCACCATCGTCGACGCTTCCCGGGCGACGTCGGTGCCGGAGCGGCCCATGGCGACGCCGATATCGGCGCGGCGCAGCGCGGGAGCGTCGTTGACGCCGTCTCCGGTCATCGCGACGACCTGGCCGAGGTCGCGTAGCGCGTCGGCGATCCGCAGCTTGGTCTCCGGGGAACTGCGGGCGAACACCAGCTCCCGCTTGTCGCGCAGCAGCTCGTCGAGCTCGCTCTCGGGCAGCCGGTCGAGCTCCTCGGCTGCGACGATCCGCAGCCCCGCCGTGCCGGGCCCGCCGATGCCAACCTGGCGGGCCACCGCTGCGGCGGTCAGCCCGTTGTCGCCCGTGACGACGTTGATCCGGACACCCGCCCGGTGGCAGGCCGCTACCGCCTCGGCCACCCCTTCTCGTGGCGGGTCGGCGAGCGCGACGACGCCGAGCAGCCGCAGCCCACTTTCCACGTCCTCACGCCATGTGCTGTGGTCTGGGCCGGTGACGGGCAGCGCTGGCAGCTCGCGGTCGGCGGCCGCGAGCACCCGAAGGCCGTCCGCGGCGAAGGATTCGAGCAGCTTCGCGATCTGGTCGCGGTCGGCCTCGGTGAGCGGCCGGGCCCCGCCGTCCGGGGCGGCAAGCGTCACGCAACGCTGCAGGACCGCCTCCGGAGCGCCTTTGACGAACACGGCGAACCGGCCCGGCCGGACCTCGTCGACCGTGGCCATCCGGCGCAGCCTCGGGTCGAACGGCGCTTCCAGGCGCCGGCGCGCGAGCCGCTCCGCACGTCCCGGATCCGCGCCCAACCACGCAGCGGCCCGCAGCAGCCCGATCTCCGTGGGATCTCCCTGGTCCTCGTGCTCGCCACCGGTGCCGCGGTCGGGACCGCACGCGGGCGGCGGCCCGGCGGCGGAACCGTCATCGCCAGGCGGACCGGGTCGATCCTGGCGGTCAGTCCGAGAGGTGTCGCCGGCTAGCTGGGCGTTCGAACAGCTCGCCAGCGCCGCGCCGAGCGCCGCGAGCACCGGTGCCGGCCGGCCCACCGCTGGCCCGTCCTCGTTGCCCGACGCCGCCGGCTCCCGGTGCGTGCCGTCGATGCGGAGGTCACCCGCCGCGGTCCACAGGCGAACGGGGCGCATCCGGTTCTCGGTGAGGGTGCCGGTCTTGTCGGTGCAGATGACGGTGGTGGATCCGAGCGTCTCGACCGCGGACAGCCGCCGCACGACCGCGCCGCGCCGGGCCAGCAGCCGCACGCCGAGCGCGAGCGCGAGCGTGATCGTCGGCAGCAGGCCCTCGGGCACGTTCGCGACCAGCAGGCCGATCGCGAAGGTGAGCGCTTCATCGAACGGCAGCCCGGCGGCGAGGCCAATCGGCAGGAAGGCGACGCCGACACCGACCGCGACGGCAGCGATCAGCCAGGCGACCCGGCGGACCTGCCGCTCCAGTGGGCTCTCGTCACGCTTCACCCGCTCCGACAGGGCGGCCAGCCGGCCGATCTCGGTGTTCATGCCGGTGGCGACGACAAGTGCCCGCGCGGACCCCTCGGTGCACGAGGTGCCGGAGAAGACCAGATCCTTGGCCGCGAGCAGCGGGCCGGTGTCGGGTTCCTCGCTCGCCCAGCGGCCGACCGGCACCGACTCACCGGTCAGCATCGACATGTCGACCTCGACGTAGCCGTCGAGCAGCCGCGCGTCGGCCGGGACCCGGTCGCCTTCGCCGATCAGCACCACGTCTCCCGGCACGATCTCGGGCACGGGAACGCGCCGCTCGGCGCCGTCGCGCAGGACGGTCGCCTGTGGCGGCAGGTAGGCGGCGAGCGCCTCCACCGCCTTCTCGGCGTGCTGTTCCTGCACGAACGCGACGACGGCGTTGAGCAGCACGACGATGACGATCGCGATGGCCAGGACCACCGAATCGGACACCGCGGCGAGGATCGCGGCGACCCACAGCAGCAACGCCAGCGGATGGACGAGCTGACGGGCGATCTCCCGCGGCCAGGTGCGCCCGCGCCGCCGGGACAGCTCGTTCGGCCCGGCGCTGATCAGCCGCCGCGCCGCCTCCCGCTGGGACAGGCCGTCACGACTGGCGCGCAGGTCGCGCAGCAGCAGCGCGAGCGGCTCCCGCGGGTCGGAGCCGGCGCCGAGACTTGGATCCTCGGCGATCCGATCTCCCGGGGCAGCGCCTGCCGAATCAGCGTCCAACGGCGAACCGTGGGCAGAGGGAGCGAGATCCCGGTGCCCATCGCGCGGTGACGCCATACATCCCGCCTTCGCCTCGCGACCGCGGCGGGTCCATCGTCCCGCTACTTCATTCCCTGCGCCAGCCCGGCACACCGCGGCCGCGAGGCCATGCCGCCGGCCGGCGCTCGCCAGACCGAACCCACCGGCCAGCTCGCCACCGAGCACCGCCGGATGCTCCCCGAACTCGCCGGATGCTCCCCGAACTCGATCGCAGCCGTTCCGCCGTCGCATCTCGCGGCATGACGGCGCCGGCCCGCCCGCGAGCGGCAAGGCGGGCCGGACGAGCGGGTCTGGGCGGTCTACCGAAGGAAGGTCTCGATCAGGTCGTCGGCGATGCGATTCACGACCCGCAGCGCCTCAAGCTCGAGGACCCAGTCAGCGGGCAGGGACTGATCCCCATAGGCGGCCCCGAGCAGATTGCCCGCGATCGCGCCGGTGCTGTCGCTGTCTCCGCCATGGTTGACCGCCGCCAGCAGTCCGGCGACGACGTCGCCATCGCAGGCCAGCGCGCAGTACACGGCGATGGCCAGCGCTTCCTCAGCGATCCACCCGGCACCGACCGCCTCGACGTCCTCGGCCCGCGGTTTGCCGCTCGCCGCGTCGGCGAGCTTCACCGCGGCCGCGAGCGCATCCCGGGTCTCCCGAGCACCGAGCCCGGACCCTTCGGCGTCGACGGCCCGGCCAACGGCCTCGCGCAGCGGAACGCCGGTCATCAGGTCCGCGATGATGCCCGCGAACAGCCCGGTCGAACGAATCGCCGTCGGGTGCCCGTGGGTCTGCGCCGCGCATTCCCCCGCGAGCCGGTACGCCTCGTCGTAGCCGTAGCAGAGACCAAACGGGGCACTGCGCATCACCGTGCCGCAGCCCTTCGAGTCCGGGTTCTTGGGCCGCGCGAGCGTGCCCATCCCCGGCGACCGCAGCCCCGACATGCAGGCATTTCCCGGCGCACGCCGCGCGTAGAGGACCTGCTCGGCCGCCAGGCCGACAGCACCCGCCGGTGGGTACGTCATGGTCTGCGTATCCAGCCAGCGCAGGTGCGCCTGGTAGACCTCGATCACCGGGTCGCCCCCACCACGGGCCGCCCTGACCAGCCCTTCGGCCGTGAACAGCGTCATCTGGGTGTCGTCCGTGCAGGGCGCGAGCACACCGTGGTAGCTGGCGTTCAGCCCGGTGACGCCCTCCGGTCCATGCTTCGCCCGGATCTCGTCCAGGCTGTAGATGAACTCGATATCCGCCCCGAGCGCGTCACCGAGGTGCCCACCAAGAAGGCAACCCCGAATGCGGTCAGCGGCCGTGATGGCGGTTGTCAAAATTTCCCCAATCTAGTCGGCGACGCAACGCCGACAACGTCGCGAAGGGGGACATCGAATCGTTCATCATCGCCGACTCGCCACCGCGCGCACGATTTCCACCATCGGCTCCTCGAACTACCAATGGTCCCGGTTCGGGTTCTCTCCGAGCCGCCGCGCACGCCGTCCTTGGCCTGCAGTTGGCATGGCCTCCGGCAATGGTCGGCCGCCGTGGCAAGGGTCGTTGCCGCCGTAGGCGGGATGCGTCATGGATGGTCCCCCGTGGTCCAGGTGGGGGACAGTACCACCGGCCTGATCACCGATCAACGCCGACCCACCCAAGCAGGACGTTCACCCCCTCTTGCTTCAACCGCGCACGTCTGCATCCCTGATCTGACAAGCGCAGCTCGGCGGACGAGCGCAGCGCTCACGGCAGCGCACCTGACCGAGACGATGCTGCGCCAACGCGGTTTGGCGCGGCCGGCCTGGCGCAAGGCCGTGCGCGCTGCGAGCCACGCCGACCGTGGACGCCGCTGCTGCGCCTGGAGCTGGGTGACCGGGTCACGACTCCCGGTCCGAAGGGCGGCATCGACGGCTTCGTCGAGAAGATCGAGCGGACCGCCGGCACTCCCCGCGACGTCGAGTTCGAGCTGACCCCCGACGTCTGCTTGCCGCCGCCGGCCCGACAGTGCGGACGGCGGACGGGGACGGTGGTCGTAGCCTGGACGGGTGAGCATCCTGCGGGACGAGTTGCACAGGCTGATCGACCGCCTGCCAGAGTCGCAGGTGGCGCCGATCCTTGCCCTCGTGCGCGAGACCGCGGCGGCTGAGGACGGCGGTGACGAGTGGCCGTTGCCTGACTTCGTCGGCGCGCTGTCCAGTAGCAAGGGTGACCTTGCCACCCGCTCGGGTGAGATCCTGCGCGAAGAACTGGGGCGCGCCCCCGAGTGATCGTCTGGGTCCACGACCAGTGGCGCCACCCCCGAGACCACCACCGCCAGCAGGCAATCCACCCCCAACCGTGACGCATCGTGACCTGGTTGATCCGATCGGCGACCACCGGATGTGCGACAGAGCCGTTTTTCTTACAGTCCCACGCGGCGCTGGGCTACTCAGCACGTCCACGTTTCTGGCGTTTGCGGCTTCTGGGAGATGCGGCTGTCCTAGGCTCGTCGTCATGTGGCTTCAGGATGGGACAACGCCATTGACAGTCACGTTCGGCGATGACGTGACCGGGGCGCCTTCGGGAGCGGAATATCCGCGATCTTTGTCCGGGGCGGTCAGCGGGTAGGTCGCCGACGTGGTGTGGAAGGAGTCGGACGCGCGCATGGCCGCGTTCGATGTGCTGGCGCGGCTGGGGGTAGAACCGCCGGAGCTGGAGTTGCTGCGCTTCGGAGAGAACGCGTTGTTCACGTTCCGGGAGCGCGGACTGATCCTCCGAGTCGCCCGGCCCGAGGCCGACCCAAAGGCTGTTGGCCGGACGGTGGAGTTCGTGCGACGGTTGGCCGCGCGGGGGATGCCGGTATCCGAACCGGTCGAGGTCGAGGAGTTGGCGCAACCAGTCGTGACATCGACCGGGATCGTCACGCTGTGGGCATTGCACGAGGTAGATCCGGCATGCCGGGTGAGTGCAACGGAGTTGGGTGGCCTCGTCAGAAGGTTTCATGAGCTGGCCGCGACCGATGTGGAGCTGGTCGGGCCATGGGAACCGTTTGCGCTGATCGATCCGCGGCTGGCGGCAGCCGAGCGCGACGGGATCGAGAGCACGCTGACCGGGCCGTTGGTCGAGCTGCGCGAGGAGCTCGCGGCGGCGGTAAGCGGGCTCGACAGTGAGCTGGGCGTCGGAGTGATCCACGGGGACATGCACTACGGGAACGTGTTGTGCCTGCCCGGCCGACGTCTGCTGCTGATCGATTTCGACCAGGTCAGCCGGGGACCGTTGGAATGGGATCTGGTACCGAACCTGGTGACGGCGCGTCGGTTCGGCCTGGCCGCCGCGGAGTACGACGCGTTCAGCGCGGCGTACGGCTATGACCTGCGGTCCTCGCCGCATGCCGATGTGCTGGTACGCCTGCGGGAGCTGGGGATGGTCAGCTGGCTCCTGCAGCAGTTCGGCCTGTCGGCCGACGTGGACGCCGAGATCAGGCTACGGGTCGCGACGATCCGCGAGCCGACAGGCGGACCTGCGACCCGGTGGACTGCCCGATGAGCGAACCGTCGTCATTACCGTTCGACCCAACCGTCCAGCGGTCGACGCACCGAATCTCCACCGTGATCGCGACCACTGCGGAGACGGAGGACCTGCTGCGGGCGGAGGGGGAGACACCTGTCGAGCTGTTGCGGCTGGGCCGACTGGCGTCGTTCTACCGGGACGCGGCCGGACAACTGCCCCGCGTCCTTGGGCTGCGTGACCTCGACCCAGCCACTCTCGCTTTTCGCCGGGGCGCGGCGACAGGGGCGGTGGTGCGGGCGGGGCGACTGTGGTTGTTCGACGTGCAGGCCGGGCCGATTGTCGCTGTCCTTTCCCTCGACATCGACTGTGAGCCGCGCACGCTGATCCCGTTCCTGGAGGACCTGTACTACGACGACGTCGCCGTCGGTGAGTCGACGCTCGCCGGGTGCGCCAGCGAGGTGCTGACCGGCGCGGGAGTTGCGGTCCGCTCAGGCGGAGAGCCGCTGGGATTGACCGCGCAGCGCCACCAGATGGTATTCACCTCGGTGGTGCTCGACGAGGACACAGTGCAGCGGCTGGTCTACCGGGCCGATCTGGACTGGAGGCCGAACTACTCGTCGATCCAGTACCCGGCGGAGCTCAATCGTCGGCCGACCAGCGCCGCCGCTGTCGGCGCCTACGTCTGTGTACTGGCAGCGCAGCAGGACTACATCGAGAACTGCGCCCTGCTGTCGGTGGTCCAGGTGGTAGGAGCGATCCGTCAAGTGCGGCAGATCCGGCTCGCGACGTTCGACACCCTGGTCCGGGTTCGGGAGCTGGCTGCCGGTCGCACCACGCTCACCGCGGCGGAGCGGCGGACCGAGCTGGCCCGGCTGCATGAGGCAATGGCCGAACATGAGCTACGGCTGACATTCGGGGTCGAAGCCGCCTGCGAGATCGGCATCCTCATCCCCGCGCTGCGGATCGAGAGCTTCCACCGTCAGCTCGTCGCCAGCACCGGCCTGCGCGACAACCTGGCCACGGTCTCCGGGATGCTGACCCGCGCCGCGTCCGTCCTCGCCGCGGAGGAAGCCTCCCAGGCCGCAGGCGACGCGCAACGCGCCGAGGGTAGGCGACTGCGCTACGGAGTCGTCGTCGGTCTGCTGTCCGTGGTCGCGGTCCCGGTCGGGATCATCCTGGCGTTCTTCGGCGGGAACTACCGACAGGTCGACGAGGACCGGTCCATGTTCGACTGGGCTCACTACCACGGCGTCTACCTCGCCGTCGGCGCACTCCTGCTGGCGTCCGCCGCCGTGTTCCTGGCCTTGTACTGGCATGATCGCCGTCAGCTGCGCCGGACCGTCGGCACGAGGGCGGGCGGAGGCTGAGCCGATCGAACAACCGCCTTACGAGCCAAGCCGGCCCGCCGCATGGAGCTGTGGCGGGCCGGTTGTCCAAACTCGAAGAGGTCGTCAGGGTGTTCGGACGAGTCCGAGGATGAGGATTCAGATCTCCTCGAAGCCCCACTGCGAGAACTTCAAGGTCTGGGCGTTCTCGGAGACCGTGCGGATCTGGCCTTCGTCGAAGCCGGCGTTCTTCGTGGCTTCGATCTCAATCTTGACGACGAGGTCCATGTCGTCCCCGCGGAGGTGGGCGATGACTTCGTCCGCGACGTTCTTGAAGTCCAGGGCGATCTTGTCGGAGTTCAGCATCTTCACGCCGTAGAACCGCGTCTTGATCGGACGGCCGGGGACGGCAGGGGGCTCGGGCTGCTGCTTGACCTCCTTGTTCTCCCCAACGCCCGGGTCCTCCTCCCCACTGCCCGTGTCCGGGATGTACGCCGCCGCCGGCGGCGGGACTTCGGCGGCGCGTTGCCTGAGCGCGACGTCTGGCTGCACGAGGAGCAGCGTGTCGGTGGGCGCTGGTGCAGAGCTCGTGTCCTCGGGAGTCCAGAGCCCGACGTAGCGGCCAGCCGCCGGGTCGTAGGCAGTAGCGAGCGCGAAGGCGTCGGTCTGCCAGATCAGCGGCAGGTCGACGATGCCCTCGTTGAGGACGGTCCTGTCGCGCAGGCGTGGCATGTAGGGGTACTGGCGGTAGAGCCCCCACAGAACACCGAGCGAGACGTGGCCGTCCTTCCAGATCTGGGGAATCTTGTTGATCGCCAGGCGGATCGTCGTCGCGGCCTGCCGTGTCGAGAGGTCGCCGTCGTTGCCGAGGCGGCGGGATACCCGTTCGGCGAGCGAGTCGGACTGCCCTTCGACCTTGGTCTCGCGGATCGTGAATGGCGCGTTCGGCTCGGGCTGGACGGGGACGAGCGCCCAGGTGAAGGTCTGCAGGAGCCTGGCCGCGACGGTCTGGTCGGCCTGCTCCTGCCGCTGGGCGGCCTGCTTCCGCTGGTTCGTGGTCAGGTCGAGGTCGGCCGCGTTGTCCAGGACGTGCGTCCAGCCGAGGTAGTCGCGGGTGGCGGTGTCGAGCTCCTCCAGCCGGGCCTCGTCGGGGGCCAGGTAGACCAGCATGTTGCGGTTGGTCCGGTTGGAGCTGCCGCGACGCTCGGTCGCGCTCTGCGCGAAGTCCTTGGCTGCCGACGTGGTGCCCCGCTTGTGGGCGAACTTCGGGTGCAGGATGACGAGCCGCGCCTCGGCGGTGTCGGGGATGTCGGCGTTGCTCTCCGGGCAGACGTGGACGCCGGCGAAGTCACCCTTCCGGCGGGCCTGGCCGGCCAGCCGCGTGGCGATCTCCTTCCACACGTCCTCCTTGTGGAGGCGCTCGGCCTGGTCCTTGGCGGTACGGGTGATGTTGGGCTGGAGGTCGTACCAGTACCTGCCGGATCCGGAGTAGAAGTACGTCGCCCGGTCGCCGAGCTGGGTCAGCGCGGCGTGGAAGTTGCCCGGGACGTCGCCGGGGACCGCGGTGCCCAGGAAGACCCGCTGGGTGCTGATGCCCTTGTGGACCGAGCCAGGCGCGATGGTCGGGGCCGCGCCGAAGAACACCGTGCGGGCGAGCCGCTTGGTCAGCGCTCTTTGGCCGAACAGCGGCTTTTCCTTGTCGATGCGCGCCGGCTCGGAGTTCGGCCCGTCGACGTCGGCGTCGATGACCGCCTTCCAGGAGTCCTGGAGGTACTGCGTCAGCTCGGCGTTCACGTTCGCGGTGGCGAGCGGGATCGAACCCGGCATGATCAGCGGCGACGCGTCCTCACCCGTCCAGAGCGCGTGGATCACCGTGCTCATCAGCCGCAGCACACCGCGGGTGCGCTGGAAGCGCTCCAGCGAGGACCACTCCTCGTAGAGGGTGTCGAACAGCTCCGGATGGATCGGGTAGGTCTGCCTGATGCGGTACTCGTACGCCGTGTCGCGGGTCTCCCGGGGGAAGTCGTCGGTGTACTTGCGGTACATCTCCACATACGCCTTGGCCGTCGCCCCGATCGAGGCGAGCGCCGCGGCGTCGGGCTGCTTGAACAGCCGCTGCCGGACGATGTGGTAGGCCTCGTCCGACGACGCCGGACGCCACTGGTCAGCCACCCGGCGCACCACGTTCTGCAGCCGCTTCAGGGCTTCCAGGCCGTTGGCACCGCCGACCTCCTCGGCGTGCCCGGCCACGATCTCGGAGTCGTCTCCGCTCTCGGAGGCAGGGATCGAGATCGCGAGCAGGATGCCCGAGGTGCCCTTGGCGGCCTCGGTCAGCGACTGGGCGAAGGTGAACTGGTCGTCGAACGTGCCGCCCGCGAGGTCGTCGCGGCCGAGGAGTGAGCGGGCGTAGGCGACCCATTCGTCGATCAGGATGACGGCGGGCGCGTACTTCGCCAGCAGTTCGTGGAGCGCTTCGCCGGGATGGGTGCGGTTGATGTCCGCGGTGGCGACGATGGCATACGCCTCGGAGCCGCCGAGCTGCCAGGCCAGCTCACCCCACATCGTGTTGACGCGGGTGCCGTCGGCCTTGGTGACACCGGACGGGCTGAGGTGGTTGCCCACGATCGCGACCCGGTTCACCCTGGCTCCGGTGTAGCCGTTGGCGGTGAGCAGCTCCTGGGTCTCCTGCGGGAAATTGTCCACGGAAAGCCCGGCGGCCACGTGCCACAGCGACAGCATCGAGTGGGTCTTGCCGCCGCCGAAGTTCGTCTGAAGGTTGATCACCGGGGAGGCGTTGTCATCACCCGCGAGCCGCCGCACAGCCCGGCCGATCAGGTCCCGCAGACCCTCGGTGAGGTAGGTGCGCTGGAAGAACTCGACCGGGTCGGCGTAGTCGGAGTCCGCCTCGCCGGTGGCGACCTTGTAGAGGTCGGCGGCGAACTCAGAGGCGTGGAAGTTGCCGGTCGCGACGTCGTCG
>JADGHD010000072.1 GCA_019689615.1 Frankia sp.
GGCTGGGGCTGGGGCTGGTAGCTCCAGGCCAGAGCGCCTGATCCATCCGCTCGTCCGTGGCGGCGGCCGTTGGCCGTCGCCACTCGCCATAGGGCGGGCCCCGCCGCGGCATGACGTCCATCCCGCCGGTTGTGCGGGCGCCCGCCCACACCGGCCCGGCAGGCCAGCAGAGGAGGTCCAAGGGATGAGAATCGTCTGCGTCGGGGGCGGACCGGCGGGGCTCTACTTCGCGATCTGCGCCAAACGCCGCGACCCCGGCCGTGACGTCACCGTGCTGGAACGCGACCAGCCGGGCGCCGCGCCAGGCTGGGGTGTCATCTACTGGGACCCGCTGCTCAACCTGCTGTTCCGCAACGACCCGACCAGCGCCCAGACGGTCCGCGCCGCCTCGACGCTCTGGCAGGGCCAGCGGCTCATCGTCGGCGGATCCGGCACCGCCCACCTGCCCGGCTACGGCTTCGCCGTCCAGCGGGCCAGGCTGCTCGACATCCTCGCCGAGCGGGCCAGCGAGCTGGGCGTATCAGTGCGGCACGGGGTCGAGGTCGACGAGCTGTCCGCGTACGCCGACGACCCGCCCGCGGACCTGGTGCTGGTCGCCGACGGGGCGAACAGCCGGATCCGCCGCCAGGCCGCGCCGGAGAGGTTCCGGACCCGCGTCGACACCGGCCGCAACCGCTTCATCTGGCTCGGCACGAGCCGCCGGTTCGACGACTTCACGTTCGCGTTCGAGCGCACCGAGCACGGCTGGGTGTGGTTCCACGCCTACCCGTCCAGCGAGGAGATCAGCACCTGCATCGTCGAGTGCGCGCCGACGACCTGGTCGGGGCTGGGACTCGACCGCATGGACGCCGACGCCGGGCTGCAAATGCTCTCGGAGGTCTTCGCGGAGCCGCTGGCCGGCGAGCCGCTGATCGGCGGCCGGTCGGCTCGCTGGCAGCGGTTCAGCCACGTCACGAACGACCGCTGGGTCAACGGCAACGTCGCCCTCGTCGGCGACGCGGCCCACACCACGCACTTCACGCTGGGCTCCGGCACGGCGCTCGCGATGCGCGACTCCGCCTGGCTCGCCCGCGCGCTGGACCAGTTCGGCGAGGTCCCCGCTGCGCTGCAGATGTTCGACGTGACCGGCCGCCAGCAGCTGGCGCGGGCGCAGGCGGTGGCCCGCACCAGCATGGCCTGGTTCGAGCAGGTCGACCGGTGGCTCGCCGAGGACGACGACCCGGTCGCGCTCGCGTACTCGATGGCGACCCGGCAGGGCCACGCGCCGCCGCTGGGCCGCCAGGTGCTCGCCGCCAGCCAGCGGCCGGCGGTGCGCCGGGCGCAGCGCCGGCTCGGCAACTGCGCCCGCTGGCTGCAGGCCCGCCGCCGCGGCGAGCGGCCCGAGCCGGTCGACACGCGCACGGCGGGCGCGTCGCTGGCCCGGGCCACCTGAGCCCGGGCCAGGCACTGGGCGCAGGGCTGTCACGGGGAAGTCCGCGGCAGCCCTGCGGATGCGCCGGGACCGCCGGCCCGGCCTGCCGGCCAGCTACGGGGCAACTGGCCGGCCGCGGGCAACTGGCTGGCCGCGGGCTGGCAAACGCCGCCCACGCCGGCCGGCGGCTGGTGGATGCCGGCGGCTGGTGGATGGGGTTCGGTCGGCTGGTTCAGGCGGTCCTGGGCTCGGCCTCGGCCACCACGCGGGTCGAGGAGTGCCCGTCGGCGGCCGCCGCCTCGTGCTCCTGCATCCGGCGGATCGAGGCGAGGATCTCCCGCTCGGCGTCGACCCGGCCGACCCAGGTGGCGCCCTCGACGGACTTGCCGGGCTCCAGGTCCTTGTAGACCTCGAAGAAGTGCTGGATCTCCAGCCGGTCGAACTCCGGCAGGTGGCGGATGTCGCGCAGGTGCTCCTGCCGCACGTCGGCCACCGGGACGCAGAGGACCTTGTCGTCCGGGCCCTTCTCGTCGGTCATCTGGAACATGCCGATCGCCCGGCAGCGCACCAGGCAGCCCGGGAAGGTCGGCTCCTCCAGCAGGACCAGCGCGTCCAGGGGGTCCCCGTCCCGGCCGAGCGTGCCCTCGATGAACCCGTAGTCAGACGGGTAGTGGGTGGAGGTAAACAGCATCCGATCGAGCCGGATCCGCCCCGTGTGGTGATCCATCTCGTACTTGTTGCGCTGACCCTTGGGGATCTCGATGGTCACGTCGAACTCGAGGTCCACGCCGCTCCCTGTCTCCTTCGTCGCCACCCGGCCCCGACGACCGGCTGGTGCCTGTGCATTCCAGACTCGGCAGACGTCCAGTCTGCCGGCCGATCACCATGCGGTACCCGTCCCACCGACGGCTGCCCTGGCCACAACGACGTGATCTGGCGCACTCCGCCGGCTCCATGACCCCCACGGCGCGTCCCCGACGCTCACTGTGACCGTTCCCGTAGCGACCGGGCCGACACGCGACGCGTGAGCGGGAAGCGAGCAGCGAAGTAGTGTTCTCGCTCGTGACGACGCTGGCAGCGGGCGCGAAGGCCGGTGGCCTCACCGCGCTGGCCGGGGCGCTGCTCGCCGGCTCCCTGTCGGTGCCGCCGGGACCCAGCCCCGGGGCGGTACCCGCCACGACGGTACCCCGGGCGGCGCAGGGAGCCCTGCCCGCCCTGTCCGCCGACTCCCCGCTGCCCGACCCGACTGCGCTGGCCAACCAGCTGGCACCGGCGCTGGCGGACCCGGTGCTCGCGGACCCGTCCGGGATCGTGATGGACGCCACGTCCGGCCGGGTCCTGTTCGAGCGGCGCTCGACCGTGCCGACCGCGCCCGCGTCGACGCTGAAGACCGCCGTCGCCGCGGCCGCGCTGCGCACCTTCCCCGCCGACCGCCGGCTCACCACCCGGGTGCTCTACCTGCCCGGCACCGGAACGGCCGACGGCTCCGCGCCGTCCCCCGCCGCCGGGGGGACCCTCTGGCTCGTCGGCGCTGGCGACCCGACGCTGACCGCCGCGACCGAGCCGGTCGGCTACCCGGCGAGTGCCAGCGCCCGGCTCGCCGACCTCGCCGCCCAGGTCAGCGCCGCCGGGATCACCTCGGTCGAGCGGGTGCTGGGCGACGGCACGCTGTTCACCGGCCCAGCCACCGCGCCCGGCTGGCGCGACAGTTACGTCACCGGGGGCAACGTCGCGCCGGTGTCGGCGCTGGAGGTCGACGGTGGCCGGTCCCGGCCGGGGGCGCTCGGGCCGCGCCACCAGCAGCCGGACGCCGCCGCCGCGGCCGCCTTCGCCGACGCCCTGCGCGCGGCCGGGGTGGGCGTCGGCTCGGTCGGCGTCGGGCCGGCCGACCGGGCGGCCGAGACGGTCGCCACCGCCGACAGCCCGCCCATCCCGGTGCTCGTGGAGCGGATGCTGACGGACTCGGACAACGACCTCGCCGAGGCCCTTGGCCGGCTGGTCGCCGTCGAGCGCGGGCAGCCGGCAACGTTCGCCGGTGCGGTCGCCGCGGTGACCCAGGCCCTGCGCGAACTCGGCATCAACACGGACGGCATGGCGCTGTCCGACCTGAGCGGGCTGTCCACGCTCGACCTCATCACTCCCCGCACGATCATCGAGATCCTGCGGGCCGCCACCCAGCCCGACCACCCGCAGCTGCGGCCGCTGCTGACCGGCCTGCCGGTCGCCGGGTTCTCCGGCACGCTGTTCGACCGCTACGACGACGCGGACACGGCGGTGGGCGCCGGCGACGTCCGGGCCAAGACCGGCAGCCTGCGGATCGTGACCAGCCTGGCCGGCCAGCTCGTCGACGCCGACGACCGGCTGCTGCTGTTCGCCTTCTTCGCGCCGGTCGAGGACACCGCGTCCGCCAAGGCGGGCCTCGACCGAATCGCCTCGGCCCTGGCCACCTGCGGCTGCCGGTCGCCGGCCAGCCCCGGTCCCGAGGACAAGGCCGATGCCGGCGTGACCGTGGGCGCTGGCGCCGGCGCAGCCGGTCCGCCCCCGCCCGCCTGACCGCCCGGCACGGGCGTCGCGCCGCCCGCCCGCATCGCGAGCGGACCCACCAGCGAGCTGGTCGTGAAGCGACGATAGTGATCGAATAGCATCACCGGGTACGCTGGGCTACGTGGACGCGCAGCCGGTCGACTGGGACCTCGCGGTGGCGACCGCCCGTCGGCTGGTCCGTCCCGGGCCGCAGCTCACCCGAGCCGAGGCCGACGACGTCGTCGCCGACCTGCACCGGCTCGCGATCCAGGCGGAACGCCACGTCGAGGACTACACCCACCTCAGCCCCCCGGCATCCGCGATCACGCCGATCGCCGTGGTGGACCGCCCGGAGTGGGCCCGGTCCAACGTGGCCGGGCTGCGCATGGTCACCACCCCGTTGCTCGAACGCCTGAGCGAGTCCAGCAAGGGTTCGCTGTCGAGCGCGGTCGGCCGCCGGGTCACCGGGGTGCAGCTCGGCTCCGCGCTCGCCTACCTGGCCGGCAAGGTGCTCGGCCAGTACGAGGTGTTCCTGCCGCCGGAGGAGTACCGGCCGACGGACCTCGTGCCCTACCCGGACGCCGCGGACGGCGGCCCCGGCCCGGTCGGGCGGCTCAGCCTGGTGGCACCCAACATCGCGCACGCCGAGCGCGCCATGTCGGTCGCCCCCCGTGACTTCCGGATGTGGGTGTGCCTGCACGAGCAGACGCACCGCAGCCAGTTCACCGCCGTGCCCTGGCTGCGCTCCCACCTCGAGTCGGAGATCGGCGCGTTCATCGAGGCGACCGACCTCGACCCGGACGTCCTCGCCGACCGGCTGCGCTCCGCCGTCACGGCACTGCGCGGCGCGGTGCGTGACCGCGGGCCCGGCGCGCCCAGCGTGGTCGAGGCGCTGCAGACCCCGGCCCAGCGAGCCGTGCTCGACCGGCTGCAGGCGCTGATGACCCTGCTGGAGGGGCACGCCGACCAGGTCATGGACGCCGTCGGGCCAAAGGTCGTCCCGACGGTCGCCGACATCCGGGCCAAGTTCGACAACCGCCGCTCCGGCGGTTCCCCGATCGACCGGTTCATCCGCCGCCTGCTCGGCCTCGACCTCAAGCTGCAGCAGTACAAGCAGGGCGGCGCGTTCGTCCGCGCGGTGGTCGCCGAGGCCGGCGTGGACGGCTTCAACCAGGTCTGGCATTCGCCGGAGAGCCTGCCGACCCGGGCCGAGATCGCCGACCCGGCCGCCTGGATGAGCCGCGTCCTGGGCACCCGCCCGTCCATCTCCGCCTGACCGGGCCATCCCGCCCGGAGCCGCGCCGGCTGCCGCCCGCAGGTGCCGCCGGCCATCGTCCGGCCATCGTCGAACCCTCGTCCCGATGGTCGATCAGCCTCCCCAGATCATGGGATCGGCTACCTTCGGGGAGTGACCCGGCCGGCCTCGACTGACTCTGGAGCAGTCCCTGGCACCCACGGACGAGCCCATCCGCCCGGGTCGCCCGCGCCGGCGGTCGCCGAGGTCCGGCTCGCGGTCCGCCGCGCCATCGCCGATCTGCCGCCCGGCGCGCTGGTGCTGGTCGCGTGCTCGGGCGGCGCCGACTCGCTGGCACTCGCCGCCGCCACCGCCTTCGTCGCCCCGCGCCGGGCGCTGCGGGCCGGCCTGCTCACGGTCGACCACGGCTGGGACCCGGCCTCGGGGCAACGCGCGGCCGCCGTCGCCGAGCAGGGCCGGCGGCTGGGCCTGGCCCCGGTCGAGGTGCTGACCGCCCACTCCGCCCGCTCCGAGGGCGCCGCGCGCGACGCCCGCCGGGCCGCGCTGCTGGCCGCGGCCCGGCGGCTGGATGCCGCCGCTGTGCTGCTCGGCCACACCCTCGACGACCAGGCGGAGACCGTGCTGCTGCGGCTGGCCCGCGGCGCGGGCGCGCGCTCGCTCGGGGCGATGGCCCCGGTCGACGGGCTGCTGCGCCGGCCGCTGCTGGGCGTGCGCCGTTCCCGCGCCCGCGAGGCGTGCCTGGCCGAAGGGCTCACGCCGTGGGACGACCCGACGAACGCCGACAGCGCGTTCGCCAGGGCCCGGGCCCGGCACACCGTGCTGCCGGTGCTGGAGGAGCAGCTGGGCCCCGGCATCACCGAGGCGTTGGCGCGCAGCGCCGACCTGCTGCGGGCGGACGCGGACGCGCTCGACGAGCTGGCCGCGGACGCCTGTGCCCGGCTCGTCGCGGCTGACGGCGGCGACGGCCACGCCGACGGCGAGCGGCGCGGGGAGCTGTCGCTGCCGGTCGGCGCGCTGGCCGAGCTGGCGGAGGCGGTGCGGACCCGGGTGCTGCGCCGGGCGGCGCTCGCCGTCGGCTCGTCCGCGTCGGCGCTGCGGGCCGAGCACGTGTGGGCGGTGGCGGAGCTGGTGACCCGCTGGCGGGGGCAGAAGCCGGTGCCCCTGCCGTCCGGCGTCGTCGCCCGCCGCCACGGTGACAGGATCGCGTTCGAGCGCGTGCGGTACGACCGGTACGACGCCGAGGAGGACATGCAGGTGAGCCACGCGGACGTGAGCACACCCGAAAGGGACAACGCCGGGCCGGGCCCGGCCCTGGCCGCCGGCGGCGACGGCCGCACCGGCCAGGGCGGCACACCGGGACTTCCGGACCTGTCCGCCGACATCGGCGAGGTACTCGTCTCCGCCGACGAGATCGCCACCCGGATCCGCGACCTCGCCGCCCAGGTGGACGCCGACTACGCCGGGCGGGAGCTGCTGCTGGTCGGCGTGCTCAAGGGCGCCGTGATGGTGATGGCCGACCTGTCCCGGGCGCTGCGGACGCCGGTGACGATGGAGTTCATGGCCGTCTCCTCGTACGGCTCGGCCACCTCGTCGTCCGGCGTCGTGCGGATCCTCAAGGACCTCGACCGCTCGATCGAGGGCCGCGACGTGCTGGTCGTCGAGGACATCATCGACTCGGGCCTGACGCTGTCCTGGCTGCTGCGCAATCTGCGGTCGCGCAACCCGGCGTCGCTCGAGGTGCTGGCGCTGTTCCGCAAGCCGGAGGCGATCACCGTCGACGTGGACGTCCGGTATGTCGGTTTCGACATCCCGAGCGCGTTCGTCGTCGGCTACGGGCTGGACTACGCCGAGCACTACCGCACCCTGCCGTTCGTGGGCACGCTCACGCCCGAGGCGATCGCCCGCGGGCCGCGCGCGTAGCCAACCACGCCGCCGCGGCCACGCCCGCAGGCGCCCACCGCGATCCGCCTCCCCCGCCGCGCCTTCCGGGCCCGCGGCACGGCCGGGGGGTGGACGCCGCCGGGGCCGGCGCGGGCACCACCGCGGCTGGCGGGCACCTCGGTCGTACCCGGAACACCGGGCCGCGGCGAACCGTTGCTCACATGTACGCGCGGGTAAGAGGCGCGTACCGGCGGTACCCTCGGCACAAGGGAATCCCGATCGAGGGCCAGCACACACGTCAGGAGGGTGGAGCGCGCGTGTCCAGCGCTCCAGGCAGATGACTCCAAGAAGAATCTTCCGCGGCTGGGTTGTCCTGGCTCTCCTCGTGCTCCTGGTGATCTTCCTGACGACCAATGTGCTGTCGGGGCCCAGGGAGTACAGCAGGGAGAACCTGCACTTCATCCAGGACAAGATCGCGTCCGAGCAGGTCGTCGACGCGACGATCCAGGACTCCAAGCAGCTCATCCAGATCACGACCAAGGACGGCAAGAAGTACGAGTCGTCCTATGTGACGGACCAGGCGATCCAGCTCGCCAACGCGCTCAACGAAGAGGACGTCCCGTACAAGGTCAAGGTCGAGCGGAGCAACCTGTTCGTCTCGCTGCTGCTCAACCTGCTGCCGGTACTGCTCGTGGTCGCGCTGTTCCTGTTCCTGATGAACCAGATGCAGGGCGGCGGCAACCGCGTCATGAACTTCGGCAAGTCCAAGGCCAAGCTCGTGAGCAAGGACACGCCGAAGACGACCTTCGCGGACGTGGCCGGGGCCGACGAGGCGCTCGAGGAGCTGCAGGAGATCAAGGAGTTCCTGGAGAATCCGGGCAAGTTCCAGGCGATAGGCGCGAAGATCCCCAAGGGTGTGCTGCTCTACGGCCCGCCGGGCACCGGTAAGACGCTGCTCGCCCGGGCGGTGGCCGGCGAGGCGGGCGTGCCGTTCTACTCGATCTCCGGCTCGGACTTCGTCGAGATGTTCGTCGGTGTCGGCGCCAGCCGGGTGCGCGACCTGTTCGAGCAGGCCAAGGCGAACGCCCCGGCGATCATCTTCGTCGACGAGATCGACGCGGTCGGCCGCCACCGTGGCGCCGGCCTCGGCGGCGGGCACGACGAGCGCGAGCAGACGCTGAACCAGCTGCTCGTCGAGATGGACGGCTTCGACGTCAAGGGCGGCGTCATCCTGATCGCCGCGACCAACCGGCCGGACATCCTCGACCCGGCCCTGCTGCGCCCCGGCCGGTTCGACCGGCAGATCGTCGTCGACCGGCCCGACCTGCAGGGCCGCGAGGCGATCCTGCGGGTCCACGCCAAGGGCAAGCCGATCGGCCCGGACGTCGACCTCAAGACGATCGCCCGGCGTACCCCCGGCTTCACCGGCGCCGACCTGGCCAACGTGCTCAACGAGGCGGCCCTGCTGGCCGCCCGCGCGGACCAGAAGGTGATCACCTCCGCCCTGCTGGAGGAGGCCATCGACCGGGTGCTCGCGGGCCCGGAGCGCAAGACCCGCGCGATGAGCGACAAGGAGAAGAAGCGGATCGCCTACCACGAGGGCGGGCACGCGCTCGTGGCGCACGCGCTGCCGAACTCCGACCCGGTGCACAAGATCACGATCCTGCCGCGCGGCCGGGCACTGGGCTACACGATGCAGCTCCCGCTGGAGGACAAGTACCTGTCCACCCGCTCGGAGATGCTGGACAAGCTCGCCGTGCTGCTGGGCGGGCGGACCGCGGAGGAGCTGGTCTTCCGCGAGCCGACCACCGGCGCCAGCGACGACATCGAGAAGGCGACCCAGATCGCCCGCGCGATGGTCACCCAGTACGGCATGAGCGACAAGCTCGGCGCGCTGAAGTTCGGCAGCGAGTCCGGCGAGGTCTTCCTCGGCCGGGACATGGGGCACCAGCGCGACTACTCGGAGGCGGTCGCGGCGGAGATCGACAGCGAGGTCCGCCGGCTGATCGAGGCCGCGCACGACGAGGCGTGGGAGGTCCTGCACACCTACCGCGACGTGCTGGACAACCTCGTGCTGCGGCTGATGGACACCGAGACGCTCAGCAAGGACGAGGTCCTCGAGATCTTCGCCACGGTCCAGAAGCGGCCGGCTCGCGGCTACTACACCGGCGTCGGCCGGCGGGTACCGTCGGACCGTCCCCCGGTGCAGACCCCGGCCGAGCTCGGCCTGGTCGCCACCGCCACCGCCGAGCTGGTGCACGGCAACGGCAACGGCAACGGCGCCGGCGCTGGGGCACCGGCCGTCTCCAAGCCGGCCGGCCCTGGCGGCACGGCCGGGGCGGACGCTGGCGCCGCTGGCCCCGCCAGCGGGCCGACCAGCCCGTCCGGGCCACCGCCAGCCCCGCCCCCGCCGGACGGCCCGCGGATCGCGAACCCGTGGGCGCCGCCCACCTGGCCGAACGAAGACGAGAGGAAACGCCGTTGACGTCCAATACCGATCAGGTCGCCCCGTCCGCTACCGAAGCCCTCGGCACGGCCATCGCCGCCCAGGGCAGCCCGGTGGAGCCGACGGGTGCGGCCAGCTCGGGGACGGGCAATGAGCGGCCCGGCTCGGGCCCGACGAACGGCCGGGTCCGTCCATTCGACCACGAGCGGGTGGCCCGCGCCGTCCGCGAGCTGCTCATCGGCATCGGTGAGGACCCCGACCGGGAAGGCCTGCGCAAGACGCCGGAGCGGGTCGCCCGGGCATACGCCGAGGCCGTGGAAGGCCTCGGCCGGGACCCGCGGGAAGTGCTGACGACGGTCTTCGACGAGGGCCACGACGAGATGGTGCTCGTGCGCGACATCGACTTCTCGTCGCTGTGCGAGCACCACCTGGTCGTCTTCTCGGGCAAGGCGCACGTCGCATACATCCCGAACGAGAAGGGCCAGATCACCGGGCTGTCCAAGCTGGCGCGGCTGGTCGACCTGTACGCCAGGCGCCCGCAGGTCCAGGAGCGGCTCACCTCGCAGATCGCCGACGCGCTGGTCGACGTGCTCGACCCGCGCGGCGTGATGGTGGTGGTCGAGGCCGAGCACCTGTGCATGTCGATGCGCGGCGTGCGCAAGCCGGGTGCCTGCACGGTCACCTCGGCGGTGCGCGGCCAGTTCCTCAGCCCCGCCACCCGCAACGAGGGCATGTCCCTCATCCTCAGCCGCCGCTGACCTCGTTGCTCTTCGGCGCCAGGCCGGTGCCGAAGAGCCGGTCAAGCCGTCCGATGCCCGCGTTCCGCCCGGAGCGCGGGCATCGTCGTGACCGGGGCGGTACGCCCGGTGTGGCGCAGACCGGTACGCGGGCCACCGGTGGGCCAGCCGGCGACCGGTAACATCGGCGTCATGAGCTCTGTCGGCGCGGACGACGCCAACCTCGGAGGGTCCGGAGTCGACCGGCCGTGAAGACGTTCGACGAGCTCTTCGACGAGCTTTCCACGAAGTGGCGCGAGCGCGCCCCGGGCTCGGGTTCCGTCGCGGCCATCGAGGCCGGTGTGCACCATATCGGCAAGAAGCTCGTCGAAGAAGCCGCCGAAAGCTGGATGGCCGCCGAGCATGAGAGCCCCGAGCGGACAGCCGAGGAGCTCTCCCAGCTGATCTACTGGATCCAGCTGATGATGATCTCTCGTGGTCTGACCGCCAAGGACGTCTACGCCCGGCTGTGACGGCTGGTGCCGCCGCCGCTCCCATTCAGCCAGCCCGACCGCGGTGGGCCCCCGACCACGGCGCACCGCCACCCCCGACAGGTGATCATGCTCCGCATCGCCGTACCGAACAAGGGCGCGCTCTCCGCCGCCTCCAGCCAGCTGCTCTGCGACGCCGGCTACCTCGCCCGGCGGGAGTCGGCCGAGCTCGTCGTCGCGGACGTCGAGAACGACATCGAGTTCTTCTTCCTGCGCCCCCGCGACATCGCCGTCTACGTCGGCTCGGGCCGGCTCGACCTTGGCATCACCGGCCGTGACCTGCTCTACGACAGCAACGTCCCGGCCCGCGAACTGATCGCGCTCGACTTCGGTCACTCGACGTTCCGCTACGCGGCCCCCAAGAGCGCGATGACCGACATCAAGGACCTCGAGGGGCTGCGGGTCGCCACGTCGTTCCCCGGGCTGGTCCGCTCCGACCTGGCCAGGCGGGGGATCAGCGCGACGATCGTGACCCTGGACGGCGCGGTCGAGACCGCGGTGCGGCTCGGCGTCGCCGACGCGGTCGCCGACGTCGTCGAGACCGGCCGCACGCTGCGGGCCGCCGGGCTGGAGCTGCTGGGCGAGCCGGTCCTGCGGTCCGAGGCCATCATGATCGCCAAGAAGGGCACGGACCTCGCCCCGCCACACGAGCGGCTGCTGCGCCGGGTACAGGGCGTGCTGGTCGCCCGGCGCTACGTGATGATGGACTACGACGTGCCGGCCGACGCGCTCGACAAGGCGTGCGAGATCACCCCCGGCTACGAGTCGCCGACCATCTCCCCGCTGCAGCGCGAGGGCTGGGTGGCCGTCCGGGCGATGGTGCTGAAGAACGAGGTCAACCGGACGATGGACGACCTGTGGGAGCTCGGCGCCCGCGGGATCCTCGTGTCCGCGATCCAGGCCTGCCGGCTGTGAGCGCCGCCCGGTCGCCCGACTGGTGCCGGGACCTCGGCGATCAGCTACCTGGCGTACCGGCATCCGTGCTTGACTGAGACGCTGTGTCACCTCCTGACCTCGTCGCCACCGATCTCGACGGCACGCTCATCCGCAGCGACGGCACGGTGTCCGAGCGCACCCGTCGGGCGCTGCGCCGGGTGCGGGAGCAAGGCGCCACGGTGGTGTTCGTCACCGGCCGGCCGATCCGGTCGATGGCGGAGGTGGTCGAGCAGACGTCGGTCTCCGGGATCGCCGTGTGCGCCAACGGCGCGCTCGTCTGGGACCTGGACGCGGGCCGGGCGCTGAACCACCGGGTCCTGGATCCCGCCGCCGCGCTGCGGATCGCGCTGGCGATCCGGGAGATCGTGCCGGACGCCGCGTTCGCGGTGGAGAGCGGGCTGCGGTTCGGCCGGGAGGCGCACTTCCGCACCATGTGGCCCGACCCGCACGAGCTGGTCGCCGACCTGGCCGGGCTGCTGGCCGAGCTGCCGCCCACCAAGCTGCTGGTGCGCCGCGGCGGGCGGTCGCTGGCCGACGTCTACGAGATGGTGGTCGCGTTCGCCGGGACCGACGCCGTCGTCACCCGGTCCACCGACAACCTGATCGAGATCGGCGGGGCCGGGGTCTCCAAGGCCGTGGCCCTGGCCGAGGTGGCGGCGAGCCACGGCGTGGCCGCCGCCAACGTCGTCGCCTTCGGCGACATGCTGAACGACCTGCCGATGCTGGCCTGGGCCGGGCACTCGGTCGCGGTCGCCAACGCCCACCCGGAGGTGCTGGCCGCAGCCGACGAGATCACCGCGGCCAACGACGACGACGGGGTGGCGCTCGTGCTCGAGCGTCTTTTCCCGGCCGTGCCCGACGCGGCCGCGAGCGCCTGAGGCGCCGCCTAGTCCGGGCGCGGCATCGCCAGCTCGGCGTAGTGGTGCTTGTAACGGTCCAGGGTCTCGGCGAGGTCGGCGGTAGCGATCTCGGCGTAGGCCTCGAAGAAGCTGACGTAGAACTCGGCACGGGCGTTGTCCTGGCGGACGGCGCCGTCCAGCGACTCCACCAGCACCAGCTCGTCGTCGAACAGCGTGAAGCCGTGGGCCGGCGGCAGGAGCAGCGGCGCGCCGAGCGGCACGATCCGGACCGTGACGTTCTCCAGCCGCGACACCTGCTCGATCCGGTCGACCTGGGCCAGCATGTACCCGGGCGTGACGTACATGTTGCCCAGCACGCTCTCCATCAGGACGAACTCGAAGGTCTTCGTCGTGTCGTAGAGCCGCTCCTGGCGCCGGGCCCGCAACGACACGGTCGCCGCCGTCCCGGCCCAGTGCGGGCGGTGGTCGCCGGACTCGACCGTGTGAAACGCGTTGACCAGTCGGCGGCTGTACTCGCTGATCTGCATGAGCGCCGGCACGGCGACCGGCTCGAAGACGCGGATCAGCGTCGCCCGCCCCTCCTCGACGAAGAAGTCCTGCTGGTTGCCGACGCCGCGGGCGGGTGCCGGCGAGCGGCCGCCAGCCGCGGGCCGTTCGTTGGCCTGGGCCATCAGCTCGGAGATCAGCTCGGACGGGGCGTCCAGCGCGACGACGATCCGCTTGACGTCTACCGGGCTCGGCCGCAGCACACCACGCTCGATCTTCGAGATCTTCGCCTGGCTGACCCCGATCATCTGGCCCAGCGCCTCGCCGCTCAGCCCACGCTGCCGGCGCAGGTCCGCCAGCGCGCGGCCGAGCTCCTCCGCCGTCATGGTGGGCGACGTCTCCCCGACCTGCCCGGCCGACTCCCGCTCCGTCGCGCCCGTCATCGCCTCATCTGTCACGACTGTCCTCCGCCCGCGCCGCTCGAGTACGCGCCGTAGACAGCCGTCCGTGGACGAAGCCCCGGGCAGCTCCTCCGATTGCGATCATAGAGCAGGGCCGCTGGCCGGTCGGGAGCGCCGCTGGCATGGCCGTCAGGACACCTCGTCACGCGGCGGCGGCAGCTGGTGCGCGGGGGCGTCGGCGGGGCGGGGCG